>CAYGNA010000575.1:0-2594 GCA_964351065.1 uncultured Pseudomonadales bacterium | reverse complement strand
CCGCGCCGCCGACCCCCCACCCCCACTCCTCCCCCCCCGCCCCCCAGCTCCCCAATACGCTATAGCCCGAACTAACAACCTCCGTGAAGATTTGCCGGAATCGTATCTATCCTTGACAGCGGTATGGCTGGAGCGCGAGCTGTGCGCTCAATGCACAATAGATATCCGTTCAGCGCATAAAGGAATGGCTATCTTGCCCTAGCGCTTGTGTTTTTCATCGTGAGAGGGGGATGAATTGCATCGTTGGCAGTGTTCTGTCCTGGATTGAGGTTTGCGTTTGGTTTCAACACATTTGCTGGTTACGCCTTGCGTGTCAGCATGCTTTTGTTGACACAAGCGGATTTTGTTCTGCGGGCATAGCTGTTACGACTCATTTTTGTTTTTCTTCTTCTTGAAACGAATGTAGCGACGTTCACATGTTCTTGTGTATATGTGTCACGTCTGCGCTACGTTCGTGATGTCTAAGTCCAGGTGCTGCAAACAAAAAAATAATGAGGGACGGAATCTTATGGTCAATCGAATAATCGCAAACAGCATCGCTTTTGTGTTTACGCTAGCGTTCGCGAATGTGGTCGCTGCTGAAAGCGCACCCTATATCGAAGAAATTACTGTTACCGCGCAGAAGCGAGAGGAACGATTGCAGGATGTTCCTCTCGCGGTCTCTGCTTTCACGGAGACGTTTCTGGAACAGCGCCAGGTCCGTGACATCATGGACCTCTCCAATTATTCACCATCGCTCCGGTACGAGTCTGGCAACACAGTACGTAACGCGGGTGTTTCTGTCCGTGGTATCGGCTCAGGCGGCGGTTTTAACGCCGGCGTAGACGGTTCTGTAGGTATGTACCTTGATGATGTGTACATTCCCAAGCAGGCGGGTCTGTTGCAGTCGCTGACGGATGTGCAATCCATTGAACTGCTAAAAGGTCCGCAGGGCACGCTGTATGGCGCCAACACGCCAGCAGGCGTCCTCAATATTCGCACGCGCCGACCAACCCAGGAGTTCGAAGGCGGAATCCAGGTAGGTGCTGGCACGTTTAATTCGAGAGAGATCTCAGGTTTTGTCAATGGCGGCCTGACCGATCAGGTCTCAAGTCGGCTTGCTTTTTGGTCGTCAGATAACGATGGCTGGCTGAAACTGGTTCAGGGCGGTTCAAGCAATAGTCGCTCAGACTATGGTGTTCGCTCGAAAACACTCTGGACGCCTTCTGATACCTGGGAAGTTGAACTGACGCTCGACTATTCGTTTATGGAGTCAGTCTGTTGCGATGGCGAGTGGATCGATATTTCCGATGAGGCACTCGCCACCTTCGACCGCATGTCTGCTGGACTGAGGCTGGATCGGACCAAGGTGTTCCCAAGCCGAGAGGGGGACGGATACCTTGGGCGCGGAGAGAAGCTTGATCATGTGAGTTATTCGCAGCCACAGGGTACTGAGTCTTTCGATCACCTGGGCATCGCGCTTCGCACTGCGATCGATCTTGATGGCGCTCTCGAGGGTCATACCTTGACCGGCATACTTTCATACCGGAACTGGGACTCCGAACAGGTGCAGGACCAGGATCAAGTTGGCGTGGACGTCACCGTGTTTGCTGACCAGCCAGAAGTTCGCAAGACCACGACGCTGGAAATGCGGCTGGATTCTCCCATAGGTCAGTTTTTTGAATACACAGCAGGTTTGTTCTACCTGAACGATGACGGTTTCTTTCAGCAACAATCCCAACTCGCATTGCCAGGCTGTATGTATTCACTAAATGTGCAGAATCGTGTCAACAGCGGTGCGCTGGCTGACACAACCGAAGAGCGTGCACGCTGTGCTGGCTGGGGACGCTCAGATTTGTGGGACCAGTCCTGGACCAGTATCGCTCTCTTTGGTCAGGCGACATTTAACCTTAATGACCAGTTTACGCTCTCTCTCGGCGGTCGCGTGACAAGACCTGAGAAGGATGTGGTCAAGTCGGTTTATCAGTTCGATGCTGAATCTGAAAACATTGCTCAGCAGTTTGGCTTCAACTGTGCGGGCTGCACCTTTGGTGTTAATCCCGCCCAGATCAACAAGCTTGGGCTACTGTTTGGCACCTCGGGCTTCGCTGACGCGATCAGTAATACCGAGACAACCTGGGCCGCGACCTTGCGGTTCTATCCGGGTGGTATGAGCGATGCCAATAACCTGATGATGTACCTGCGGGCGGCAACCGGTTACAAGGCGCCAGGTATTAACGCAAGACCCATTCGGTTTCCAACCATTCCACGCACCTACAATGCAGAAACGTCCACTAATATTGAATTTGGTGTCAAGTCAACCTGGTGGCAGAATCGCCTGCAGATCAATCTGGCTTTATACAAAAACAACTTCGCTGATCTGCAGCAGACCGCGTCTAACCCTTCGTCTGATCCCACGGGTGCTATCGGAACATTTGTGCAGAATGCGGGTGAGCTTGAGCATACCGGGTTAGAACTCGACTATGTCCTGCAGCCGACAAACTGGCTTTCGCTAACAGGCTCGTTTGCTTTCCTGGACTCTCAATTCAAAGAGTTTTTTGGTGCAGCTTGCCCGGATATTGGTATCGTGCCGGCTGATCGAGTCATCCCCGGAC
>CAYGNA010000574.1:733-2596 GCA_964351065.1 uncultured Pseudomonadales bacterium | reverse complement strand
GGCATGCAACGACTCAGGCGACGGTCGCTCGAGAACACCTGATCTCTTGGCGGTTTTGTTGCGCGGTCAGGTTTTCTTTGGAATACCTATCGCGTGCCCGGCGCGCTCCGGGTAAGCAAGGCTGCTGTGGGCGCGCTGCATGGCTTCCAGTTGAGTGATGACCCGGTCTGGATAAGGCGCACTGCGCCGGGTGCGCATGTCGACGTGCATGCTCATTTGCTCTGATGTGGCTGCCAGATAATGTTCTTCTGCGTGATACATCTCCTGGTAGTAATGCATCCGCTTCTGGTCAAAGTCGAGTAGCTGAAACCTGATCTCCAACGGGTCACCTTCCGACACCTCGTTCAGGTAACAGATATGGGCCTCCAACGTAAAACAGGAAGCCTGTTCGCGCTCCACGTAGGCTGCGCCAATATCAAGATCGTTAAAGACAGCGTCCACTGCCCGGTCAAAGACAAGACTGTAAAAGGCCATGTTCATATGGCCGTTGTAATCAATCCACTCGCTGGCGACTTTGGTGGGCGGACAGATAATGGGTGAATCAAACACAATTGTTACCTCGACTCGTCGGTGAAAGGTGTGCGGGAAAATATCTCGGTAACCAGTGGTTCAAAGTGTGAGAGCGGCCGGGTATCAAAATCAGGATCAAACGCGGCCTGGTCCCAGCGTTCACAGAAATTGGCACAGCTATCAAACCACTGATGGTCGCGATAGCGTTCTCGTGCGTTTCGATCCTGGCCGACAAAGTGCCCGTAATAGACCAGTTGGAAAACACCGTGCATCTCCACGACCCAGGTGACTTCAGGTCTGACGTAGGGTCTTATAATGGCGGCAGCCATCTGGGAATGATTGGTGGGTGCCAGACCATCACCAATATCGTGTATCAGCGCAGCCAGCACCATTTCCGGATCAGCGCCATCAGCCTCTGCCAGCGTTGCAGTCTGGAGTGAGTGAGTTAACCGGTCAACCTGGTACCCCGTCAGGCCGTTCTTCAGCGAGTCCAGGCCCTCCAGAATTCGGCCGGGCAAGTCGGCAATATACTGGTGCTCATAGCGGTCGAGCAGTTTGTAGTCTGCGGCGGTGCCTTCCGCCATTTTTTTGAAGCTGACAACGTCCATTGGATATTCTCTTTAGCGTTTCTCTTTAGGCTTTTTCTTCAGGTTCTTTCGTCAGGCTCTTTCTTCAGGTTCTTGCTTGAGTCTGGCAGACAGGGTTCGGAACAGGCTGCGTGGACTGTCCAGGTCTATGTAACATCCCTGCAGGTGTCTCCTGCCTTCAGTTGCCTCGTAGGCAGTTCTGCCATGCAAGATACGACTGTTATCAAACATGATCAAATCGCCGGGTCCGAGCCTGAAGTTTAACTGGTAATCAGGGCTATTCAGCAGATCAGCCAGCTTGCCGCGGGCCTGCTGGTATCGCTGTGTTTCGGCAACGGACATGAGTGGCATGTAATCAAGCTTTGGGCTGTAGCAGAGGCCGGTCATGGCGCCCGACTCATCTTCCAGAATGATGGGCCGCTTGCTCACCAGGGAAGTGTCCTGATCTTCGAACTCAAACCTCAGGTTAACACTGGCAAGCAGTGCATAGCCTGCCGGATCATCGGCCTTGAGATCCATACAGACAGCCAGACCATCGGTCAGTGTCGACTCGCCGCCACTGACCTCGTTGGTAAGGCAATGCAAAAGTTGAATGCCCGGTTCTGGCTCTCGATAGGGGTTATCCGTGTGCGGTCCCAGGGCCACACTGCGATACGCGAGATCATTGGAATTCGCGCGGGCATAGACGTCAAACAGCCTGCCAAAATTTGTCTCTCTGACATAACCAAACTGCGAGGCGACCTCGAGTATTGTCCCCGGTGTGGTT
>CAYGNA010000574.1:0-723 GCA_964351065.1 uncultured Pseudomonadales bacterium | reverse complement strand
ACGCCTTGCAGCCGGATAAAGCCATGCCTGAGAAATGCATCAATTGCGCCAAGCAGCATCTTCTCCGAGCAGAGCGAGCCAAAGTCAAAATCTGGCATGGTGCCGGGTTGGCGTCGCCAGGGCGCGGGCTCGGGCAGCATTCTGTCTCGAGTGACCTGTGATGCCAGAAATGCAATGGCGTAGCTGTGATGCGTACCATCGCTGAACACGATCTTCAGCTGGTCTTCTGTCAGCGTTGCTTCCTGCACCGAGAGGTCTGCCGGGAGCTTGTGCGGGTTGTACAGTCGTTGCTGTGTGACGGCATCTACCTCAAGCGGTTCCCGCGACTGTTCACGCAGCCAGAGTGCCGGAATCTCAATAGCATCGGTGCCTGCATCAAAGAAAATCCGCGGCGCGGAAGACTGTCGATCAATAGTGATGCGCAACGTTGCGAACTCGCGGAAGAGAATCCTCGCGATTATATCGGTCATCTGCTGTGATTCGCGATAGAAGATGTCTATTCTCCAGCTTCTACAGGGGTGAGAAGGCGAGCGTGAGGGATGGCACACCATGCAAAGATTTGAAGAGAAGCTGACAGCGGGAGAGTTTGTTGTTACGACCGAACTCACGCCGCCAAAAGGTATTGACGCGTCAAAACTCCTGGCGACTGCACAATCGCTGTTGGGCAGTGTCGACGCGTTTAACGTGACGGATTCGCACAACGCTCGCATGAGTCTCTCGCCC
>CAYGNA010000573.1:0-2600 GCA_964351065.1 uncultured Pseudomonadales bacterium | reverse complement strand
TCTCGCCGACTCATCGCTCAGTGTTGCACGGATCTATTCTTTTGACACGACGAGCCTGGTTGGCAATTCATCAGAAGAAGAGCTGTTAACCAGTGAAATGCGCCGGGATCTTGTGAGTCAACTGCTGCGCAGGATCAATGCCGCCATCAAGGCAAGCGATCAACCCGGGTGAAAGTTGCACCCGAAAAACTCGGGTCAGAGCTGGCGCGGCGTATAGCGCCAGTTTATGTCGTCAGTGGCGACGAACCACTTCTGGTGCAGGAAGCGTGTGACGAAATCAGGGCCGGACTGCGTAAAGCTGGCTATCTGGAGCGAGAACTGTTTCACGCTGACGCCAAATTTGACTGGGAAGAGATACTGTTCAGCGCCAATTCGATGAGCTTGTTTGCCGAACAGAAGCTCATCGAAGTACGTATGCCCAGTGGTAAACCGGGTGCAAAAGGTGCAGACGCACTGAAGATTTATGTAGAGAACATATCGGAAGGCACGGTGATGTTGCTGGTCACTGCCAAACTTGATGGGCCGTCGCAGAAATCGGCCTGGTTCAAGGCGCTGGATGGTGTAGGGCAGTTTGTCCAGATCTGGCCCGTAGCGGTGGCGCAGATGCATCGCTGGATTGCGAATCGCGCCACGCGAGCCGGGTTGCGTATGGACCGGGACGCCGTTGATGCACTTGTTGACCGAATCGAAGGAAATCTGCTGGCTGCCATCCAGGAAATAGAGCGGCTCAGAATTATCAGTAACGACGGCCACATATCGCTTGCACATATCCTTGAAGGAGTCGCCGATTCTTCCAGGTACGATGTTTTTACGCTCATAGACGCGGCGCTCTCGCAGGATGCACCGCGCACGCTAAAAATAGTACGAGGGTTGCAGGCTGAGGGCGCAGAACTGGTATACGTCACAATAATGCTGGGGCGCGAACTGCGATCGCTGGCAGAGATGGGAGACAAGATCAGGCGTGGACAGTCACCTGATGCTGCCATGCAGGCGGCAAGGGTCTGGGGCAATCGCAAAGCGTTGGTGGGCAAAGCCTTGCGCAGTCATTCACCATCAACCTTTGGCCACCTGCAACAACAGGTTGCTCGCGCAGACCAGATGTTCAAGGGTATAGGCCGTGGTGATGCCTGGTTGCTGATAGAAGACGTTGTCCTTGCGCTGGCCGGCAAACCTGTCGGGCGCCGTCAGACTGGCTGAATCTTGAGGGTGTAATGGTTCTCAGCCCGGCGCATTTTGCTAATTGACGTGGGTGTTGGCCTCTGCACCCCGCTCGATGAGCGTCAGTTGTCCGTCCTCAACCTTAATGCGTGTAATCGAGCCATTGTCCGGGCGAAATACAAGTACCTTGTCGCTCTGTTCGGCAGCACTCACGGCAGCGTTGATGGCGACAAAATGCGAGAAGATAGCTGTATCTACCCGGATCTCTGTAAGACAATTCACAAGGTCCTGGCGCCATTGCGCAAGCGCGTCTGACTGTTCGTGCCAATTGCCCTGCATGACGTTCCGCAACCAGGGCCCCCGGGCTTCCAGCGTCAGCCCAGGGGAAGGAATCTCTGCAAATCTTTCTTCCAGGGGCAGTGGTTGATCCAGCATTTTGGCAAGTGGCTCACCGGTCTGAAGCGCCCGTTTGAGCGGGCTGGAGCGCAGTTCCATAGGCGCTAAGCCCGCCAGCGTCTCACAGGCAGCCAGCGCCTGCTGACGGCCAAGTTCATCCAACCCAGGATCCAGATCGTCTGTGAATGAAGCGGCTGCCCTGCCGTGACGAATAATGTAAACGGTTGCCATGGTGCGTCCTGATTTTTTGCGGTGGCCGATTATAGCGTGAGTAAGCCGCCGGCCTAATGATCCGGTCTCCAATGATGGAATTTTGAGTTCAATGTCGATATCCTTGGCTCCCCCATTTAGCCGCAGCAACAGGCAGTAAAGAGCATGGCAGAGACAGGTAACGCCCTTGAGGGCAGCGGGATACCCGACACAAAAGTAGACGTCCGCGAAGCCTTTGGGCTCGATATTGACCTTAAGGTACCGGCATTCTCGAGCCGTACAGATCATGTGCCTGCGGTGGATGACAGTTACCTGTTCAACCACGAAACCACGCTGGCGATCCTGGCGGGTTTTGCGCATAACCGACGTGTCATGGTCCAGGGTTACCATGGTACGGGCAAGTCGACCCACGTTGAGCAGGTTGCAGCCCGCCTGAACTGGCCATGTATCCGTATTAACCTGGACAGCCACGTGAGTCGAATCGACCTTGTCGGTAAAGATGCCATCGTGCTTCAGGACGGCAAGCAGATTACCGAGTTCAAAGAGGGCTTGTTGCCCTGGGCGTTGCAGCGCGCCTGTGCTCTGGTGTTTGACGAATACGATGCGGGTCGACCTGACGTGATGTTTGTCATCCAGCGCGTGCTTGAAGTAGAAGGCAAACTGACGCTGCTCGACCAAAGCAAGGTGATTAGTCCGCATCCATCCTTCCGGCTGTTTGCGACTACCAACACCATTGGTCTTGGTGACCCCACGGGTCTCTATCATGGCACCCAGCAAATCAACCAAGGGCAGATGGACCGTTGGGATGGCGTGCAGCGAGGCCATTCCAGGCGGCG
>CAYGNA010000572.1:0-2601 GCA_964351065.1 uncultured Pseudomonadales bacterium | reverse complement strand
GTTCGAATGGCGAACGGCCGCACCACATAGGGAGCACCGTTTGCGGCACTGTTAATGACAATTGGCGAGCCAGCCAGATCCACAGCAAAGCCACTGCTGTCATCTCGCAGGTTAACCGTGAACTTGCCTACATCAGTGGTTGCCACGGAGAAGTTTGCAATGCCTGCGCTAAATGACAGATTCAGGTTACTGGTGCCGGGTATCAGGTCAGGCACGGCTGCCAGCGTTGAAGCCCCGGTCAACGCCGGTGCAACACCACCTGGATCCAGCACATCGCGACTCAGCCATGCCTTGACAGGGAAAATCCCGTCATATTCTGCAGCAATACGACAGTCGCCGGCAGATGCATCACGCTGCCATAGCGAAACGCTGAACTGATGCGCTCGACCTGCAACAACATCGTAGTCCAGCGAGTCAGCCTCATCGATCAGGAATCGATTGTCTCGAAACCGGATCATGCCGCTTGTGATTGAAAAACCGTTGACAGCGTCCACGACGTTAACCTGTAGATCGTCCGCATGAACGTTGGCAAGCAACATCGTCACCTCGCCCATATCGGCGGCAGCAAACGTATATTCCGCCGCGCCGTCATCACTGTCCACATCGACCAGCACCCCGGAACCACTTGATTGCCAGTCGCCATGGTTGCTGGTTGTTGTGATACTGACCGTACCCAGGTAGTCCGTGACTGTACTGCCACCACTATCGGTAATGCGCAGGTCAATGGCATGCGCAAAACAGGTGCTCGCACTACCCGTACCCATGGTGAGTTCAATATCCAGGTCCGGGCCTATCAGCAGTGAATTGGTTGCCACATGTGCGACTGTTCCTTCTGTACCCTCCTCTGCAGTCACCGTGAAATCCCAGGAACCAGACACTGCTGCCAGCGGTAGCGTGTACCCTGATTCAAACAACCTGGCAGATGCCGTGGGCCAACTGCCGCTGGTGATACCGTTCATGACCAGACCCGTGGCCATACTGGTACCAAGCGCGTCCGCCACATCGATGCTCGCACCTGTAATGTCAAATGCACCAAATGGATCACTGACTTCCGCACGCACATACACGGTATCTCCCGGCAAGGCTGCGGTGACAGTACTGCCACCCGGATAGGCGCCATCATAAAAGCTGATGGATTCCACGTTAATGGCGGTATCTGACGGGAATGCCACCAACGAATGGGTTGTGCCGTTAGAGGGATCAATATCAATGCGGCGATTGCCACTACCAGCGTGCTGGTAAACCGACAGGACAATCGATTCGCCCTGCTGCAGTGTCAGTGGTGGTGAGCTTGCAATATCGACATCGAATGAGACCAGCGTCCAGCTACTGGAAAGCGAGAGGTTCGGGAAATACTCTGTCGCTATGGTACCGGAGACCGAGCCGGCCAGCGTAAAAGTCAGGTCGCGATCATTGTTCGAATTTCGCCTGCGCATCAGCAGTGAAACACGAATCTCGCTGGCATCCGCATCAATGGTCAGGGGTAGTTGCAGGGATGGTATCAGCGTCCATGACTCCGTTTCGTTTTCATCCAGCCTCTCATCATTCTGATTGCTGGTTGGTACGACCCTGGAGAGTTCTGCGTTTTCATGCAGGTAAAGATTCTTGATCACATTAGTAAGTGGTGGCGCAATAAAGCCGACGACCAGTTGGTTCGCCACAACCGTAACAGATCCCAGCCCCGACGGGTTGGCAACGACCGAACTTCCATCAATCAACGTACCACCGGGCACATTGTCAACCGTGACCTCAAACACGATGGTCACCGTACCTCCCGCCGGCACTGAGATATCAGTCACGTCGAGTACGCCATTACCGAAAGATCCACCTGTAGCAACTGAGGCATCGCCACTACCCGCTGGCAAACTGACAACAGATAGCCCGGTTACGCCCGCAGGAACATCCATGAATACGGTAATCGAGTCAGCCTGCACACCTGTCGATTCGTTCAGTGTCAGGGTGTAGACAATCACATCGCCCACTTCCAGAGTACCGCCATTAACATCGACACCATTAAGGCTGGACGAGTCAAGGGTAGCTGGCAGGATCGAAGCCGGGCTGGAGTTTGGCAGACACTTTTCACTTCTGATGTTGACATTGGCTGTACTCCAGTTGCGCCAGGTGCCAGGTGCTGCAGGACTGCGGTACTGCACGCTGGTACCACCGTCACAACATCCCTCAAAGCCCATCAGGTTCAGGGTATGCCAACCCGCTGCCAGGCTGATACTGCCATCAAACGTCTCACCGGTGTTTCCCCAGTTGTAATTCCACCAGCGATCATCATTCCAGTCTTCTTCCAGCACCACGCCATCCACATACATGCCACCGCCACGACCGTAGTCACCACCAAAGCGAAAGTCCCAGGTACCGGCTTCTGCTGGCGATACCTCAAAGTGATGGTTTGACAGGAACGCAATATCCAGGTCAATGCTCGGCGGCGAAAACTGGTTGGTATTTTCGATGCCGCTGAACTCCGTCAGCGTCGTACAGCCGTAGCCGGCAACCGAGTCATCCCTGGCATAGAAGTCTGCCCTGGCGTCCGCCAGCGAGGTGGGGTCAAATGTGGAATGTCGGGTATGGTAGCGCAGCCCAATCTCGGTC
>CAYGNA010000571.1:0-2603 GCA_964351065.1 uncultured Pseudomonadales bacterium | reverse complement strand
GGGTTCGCCTACCGCCATTTGGGGGAACCGCCCCGCAGCGGCAAACCGATGGCACCAGGTCCAGGGTTGCCATTACCCGGCTTCCTCAGAAGACTACAAGTAAGAGCCAGACCGTACTGGCAGCGTTTGAGGATGTACCTGTTGTGGGTGCCGGAGTGGAGATACCGATCACTTCCGCGTTATCTACGAAAAGTCGAACTTTGGCGAAAACTGGACCCCAGCACGGCAACCATTGAACAGCTCTGGAAAGGCATACGAGAGATGTCGCGTGCGGACGCCGAATACTGGTACCGGGGTGGTGTATGGAACGCGTTCGCCCTGACCCGCGGGTTTGAATCTGAGCAGCACAATCTCCTGGCGGAGATCGCTTCGGGGAAGTTCACCAGCGGCCAGTTCCTGAGTGGCCTCCCGTCTCCTGCATTTGATGGGCAACTGGCACTCTGGCAGATCTCCCAACAAATCCGTCACAACCAACAGGTGTTTGAAGCGGTGATTGCTGCGACGCCAGCAAGGCTTCTGGATGTCATCCGGGCGCACCCGGAAGGAGACCTTGTATCAGCCGCACTGGATACTTATTTTGCAAAATATGGGCACCAGGTTTTTACGCTCGACTTTGTAGAACCCTGCGAGGCCGAGTCACCATCCAATACCCTCAAGAGTCTTCACGCGCTGTTGCTACAGGAAGACTACGATCCAATCAGCAAGAAGCACGAGTTGGCCGCGCGCCGTGCTGCAGCAGAACAGAATGCCAACAGCTTTTTTAAAGGGCGAACCTGGCTCAGGTTCCGCTGGCTCCTCTGGCGGGCACGACACTATTACCCCAACCGTGAAGAGGCCATGTTCTATATGGGTAAAGCCTGGACCGTGTTACGGCCAATGGCCCAGGAACTTGGCTCACGGCTTGAGGATGCAGGTTCACTGGATCAGGCTGACGATGTTTACTTCCTGACCACAGAAGAGCTGGGCCGTGCCATCCGTATCACCGTTTCGGACCGCATGGCCAAAGCCCGCCAATGGGAAGGTTCGGTTGCAGGCAATCCAGAGTTACGAAATGTCGCGACGGCCCGAAAGGCGTTGCGGGAGCAGAGGAAAAATCTGAACCCCCCATATCAGATTCCAGGCCCGCCGCCCTGGTCGAAACAAGCCGTTGCGACCGGGTCAGACGAGGTCAATAGACCTCACGGCAACACGCTCAAGGGTTCTCCCGTTAGCCCAGGCAAGGTGACCGCCAGGGCCAGCCTGATACTGTCCCCTGCAGGGTTCGATCGGATGAGACCAGGCACAATATTGGTCTGCCCAACCACGACGCCCGCATGGACGCAACTTTTCCCCCAGGCCGCCGGGTTGGTCACCAATATCGGCGGTATCCTGGCCCACGGATCAATTGTCGCCCGTGAGTACGGCATTCCTGCAGTACTGGGGATACCCGACGCCACCACACGCATCGAGGACGGGCAGATGATCACAGTCGATGGTGACCAGGGGATTGTCATCATTGAAGAAACAGCGACCAGCGATGGAGGTACCTGATGGCTGAGTTGGCGATCGATCCTGAATCCTAGCAACCCCTGCCGGACATGCCAGTCGAAAAGTGGGAAGCCCGTATGGTGCATTAAGCCGAATATGGGATCTCAAGCCGCTTCACGGTAGTAGAAATTGAGCATACCGCCAAGGCGTTCACGGCGTTTGACGGTCCGCCAACGCCGCATCGAAGGCGATCTTCTTGTAACGATGTGTAGCCGCCGATACCGGCGTGCCCAGCTCCAGTCGATTCAATGTGCTCGAACCAGCCAGTGGATGAGACTTGTCGCGGTCCCGGTCCCGATGCTCGCCCGTCAGATCGCGCTTGCCTACCAGCAATGCCAGCAAACTGTCGGCGCGCAAACTGTCATGATCATTTCAGGTCCTCGTAACCAAGTGCAAGCCCATAGACCCGCTGCGCCATCAATTCATGCACGCTGTGCTCAACGCTGTTGGGGTTGCAGTGATCCACAAAACAAGCCCCCAACCGATCCAGCAATCCGAGACGCTGATCGACCTCCCGTAACAGCACGCCACCACCATCAGAAGTGATCCGGCCACCATCGAATCGACCCACTACTTCGCGGCGAACAATAGCGTGAAATTCAAGCTGCGTCGGGTTACACTCTGTCATCAAATGGGCCTCGTTTGTGGTATTTGTAAGTGATTGGCGTTACTTATTTTTTACCAGATCCAGGACTATTTTTATGGTAACGGTGAGATTTCCGGGCTAGCTCGCCGACAACGCGGCTTATGCCTGAACTGACGCCCGCAGGATTAACATATCAGTTGAGTTTGTGATGGAGAGAGAGGTCACAGAGAGCCGCCATCCGGCCACTGTCGAAACGAGTCAGCGTCTTGATCGGATGCGTGACGAAATCTTCAGACTTGGTCTGGAACGCAACATTGTCGAACTTGAGCTATATGGCTATACGGTGGTGCAGGACGCGAAACCGCTGGCCTTTTTTGACGAACTCCGGGACACCATCCTGGCACTAAACGAAGAAGACAGAGCTTCGGGCCGGCGAATACCGCTATCGGGTCCCAACGGGAACAGCTTCCTGATTACCTGGCTGCTGGCC
>CAYGNA010000570.1:0-2633 GCA_964351065.1 uncultured Pseudomonadales bacterium | reverse complement strand
AAAGAATGACCGACCTTCTTCACCAGATTGATGCGTCCCTCGGAGAAGTTGAGGAGCAGCTGCTTGATGAATACACCCGCATTCGCAACACGGTAAGTGCTGACCGCGTCAGTCCCATCGACGTGGGTATCAAAAATGCCCTCATCGATGTTGTGGAAGATCTCCACAATCGACTGGAACACAGCGGCGATGTATACAACCTGCAGCTGTTATCAGAGCGGCATGAAATCCTTTATGCAAGGATTGCGGTGCTGGGCCAACTACTCAAAGCCAGTGTGCCTACAGCCTGTCTTTTAGAAGCCAACGAGGGCGTCCAGGCCAGGCGTCGCACCCTGGAACTGCGCGTTATCCAACAACGCGGTACTTCTGCACGCCACGGGGAAGCGGGGAAACCTGGCCTCGCCAGTGGTATCAGGGCGCTTTTCTCTCACAAGCCGACGTCACAAGCCATCGCCCGAAATCGCATCCAGGTCACAGAACTGGAAGAGCAGGCCCTGGCGCACACGCAAATTTACCTGGACAACGGTGTCTATTCCGCCTCCAGGGAGCTTGCCATGGTGGCAAGCGTCATGCGTGGGGGCACACTGGATCGACCGCCGGAGGTTAAAGGTAATGAACCGCCGCATGGCAAGGCCAATTTCGAATCCCGCGAGCTGAGCAATACGATCGCACCCAGGACCAACGTGAAGCCAGTCGCGCCGGAGCCAGTACCCGAACCCAGGACAGGCAAGGCCACGTTTTTGGCGCGCGACATAGAGCCTGAGTTCAAATCCGAACCACCCCGTCGCCGCGAGCCGCCAAAGCCTTCTGCACCAAAAGAAGAGCCACCGCGTACCGGTAAAGCGGTATTTTCCTCCCGGGATATCGAGCCCGTGGCACCTTCAGATCCGCCGCGCAAGCGCGAGCGGCCAAATCCCCCCCCTGCGCCCAAACCCGAGGCTGCGCCAAAACCAGTCAGTGGACCGGCCGTTTTTGAATCCCGTGACCTGAGTAGCGATCCATTTCCCAAAAGAGACTAACCAGGCCTCGATTGCCTCACAGATAGCGCGACTGAACATGCGCCTTGAAGTAGTCAGAACTAAGCCCGCTACCCGTCGCATCCGTCAGCAGATCTGCAAACGACACAAACTTCCCCCTGCAATGTACGTGTTCTCGCAACCAACCAAGCAGGGGGCTGAAGTTCCCCCGGCCAATCTCATCCTGAAGAGCTGGCAAGTCACGATTTGCCGCTGCATAGAGTTGCGCTGCAGTGAGGGCGCCTATCGTGTAGGTCGGAAAATAGCCAAAGAGGCCAGCTGGCCAGTGGACGTCTTGCAGGCAGCCATCTGTATAGTTACCCGTTGTTGGCAGATCCAGGTAGGCCTTCATCTTCTCGTTCCAGGCCTCCGGCAGATTCCGAACCTCCAACTGTCCTTCAATCAGCGCCTGCTCAATCTCGTAACGCAATATAACGTGCAGGGGATACGTCACCTCGTCTGCGTCTACCCGGATGAAACTCTGCCGTACCCGGGTGTAGCGGCGATACAGGTTCTCGGCCGACCACGCCGGATCATTGGTTTCATGCCCAAGAAAAATGCGCTGGACAGACGGTGTCAAAAAGGTCAGAAACTGGCGCGTTCTGCACGCCTGCATTTCCATCAGCAGCGACTGGCTTTCGTGCATCCCGGCGGAAAGGGCTTCCCCCACAGGCTGGTCACTCCAGTCACCGGGCAACCCCTGTTCGTACATGGCATGTCCCGTCTCGTGGATTACGCCCATTAGTGACTCAATAAAATTGCCGGTGTTATAGCGCGTTGTGATCCTTACATCCTGCGGTACGCCGCCGCAGAAAGGATGATGGCTGATATCCAGCCGCCCATGCTCAAAGTCGAATCCCAGTCGCCCCATCACCTCAATACCCAGAGCCCGCTGTTTCTCGACACTGAAATCAGCCTCAATCGGTAACACGGGTTCTGAAGCCTGTTTTTCGATCACACGCCGCGCAAAGTCAGGCAAAAAGGCTTTCAGGTCTGCAAACACAGGATCAATCATGGCCGTGGTTGCCCCGGGCTCAAAGGTATCCAGTAGTGCGTTGTACCTGGACAGACCCGATTGCGTCGCAATGGCATCACCTTTCTCACGAGTGAGGGCAACCACCTCCTCGAGCAGGGGTTGCATGGTCACCCAGTCATTTGCTGCGCGACACACCCGCCAGGCCTGTTCAGACTTTGAAGTTGCCAGCGACAGCGCTCGAACAAGATCAGCCGGCAACGCTGTTGCCTCGCGCACCAGTCGCCCCATCTCTCGCACGTTGGCAACCTGCCATGCTGACAGCCCTGGCTCGCGCCCGGCATCTGCAATCAGGTCAGACAGAGAACCGTCTGACAGCAGTTCGTGGATAACCACACCCAGCGTCGACAGGGCCCGGCCGCGCGCCTCGCCCCCGCCTGTAGGCATCATGGCGGCCTCGTCCCAACTGGCTATTGCAGCGAGGTGCTTGAGATCATAAATTTTCTGGAAATGCGCATGCAAGACGCTGTAGCTGGTCATGGAAGCCCTACCCGAAAAAGGGGCTAATACTAATCAATTGGCGGTCTCCCGGCCATGCTATCCTTGGTCAAACAAATCAGGAGGGAGATCTATGAGTGCAGTAT
>CAYGNA010000569.1:0-2634 GCA_964351065.1 uncultured Pseudomonadales bacterium | reverse complement strand
AATTTCTAACCGAAAGAGAGACAGTGATGCAGGAATATCTTCAGTTCTACATTAACGGCGAATGGGTTGATCCCACAACTCCCAGCACCCTGGATGTAATTAACCCAACCACCGAAGAGCCGTTTGCCAAAATCAGCATGGGCAGTGCGGCCGACGTAGACAAGGCCGTTGCCGCGGCAAAAGCAGCTTTTGAAAGCTACTCGAAGACCACGCCGCAGGAACGCATGGAGTTGATCGGCGCCATCCTGGGTGAGTACCAGAAGCGTTATGACGACATTGCCCAGGCAATCTCGACCGAAATGGGCGCACCCATCTGGCTGTCCAAGGCAGCCCAGGCCGCAACCGGCCAGGCGCACTTTGCCACCATGATGGGCATTATGAAGGATTTCGCCTGGGAAGAGAAAAAAGGCAACTTCGTGCTGCGCCGTGAACCTGTCGGCGTCTGTGGCCTGATTACCCCATGGAACTGGCCGATCAACCAGATCTCCTGCAAGGTCGCGCCTGCGTTGGCTGCTGGCTGCACAGTTGTGCTGAAGCCCAGTGAAGTCGCGCCGGTAAATGCCATTATCCTGGCAGAAATCCTGCACGCGGCCGGTGTACCCAAAGGTGTATTTAACCTGGTGAATGGCGATGGTCTTTCAGTGGGCGCTGCTTTGTCTTCACATCCAGATGTCGACATGATGTCCTTTACGGGTTCCACCCGTGCGGGTATTGAAGTTGCCAAGGCAGCAGCAAACACCGTCAAGCGGGTGTCGCAGGAACTTGGTGGCAAGTCAGCCAACATCATCCTGGAAGATGCTGATATCCAGAAGTCGGTGGCCGCGGGTGTGATGCAGTGTTTCACCAACTCGGGTCAGTCCTGTAATGCGCCAACGCGTATGCTGGTACCGGCCAAGTCGCACGATGAGGCGCTGAAAGTGGCCGCCGCAACGGCTGCCAACGTGAAAGCAGGCGACCCCTTTGCTGATGGCACAACCATTGGCCCCGTGGTCAGCCAGGTCCAGTTCGACAAGATCCAGGCGCTGATCCAGAAGGGTATTGATGAAGGCGCCACGCTGGTGGCTGGGGGTACAGGTCGGCCTGACGGCATGAACCGCGGTTACTTCGTGAAGCCCACCGTGTTTGGTGGCGTCAACAACGACATGACCATTGCCCGTGAAGAGATCTTTGGCCCGGTGCTGTCAATTCTGCCTTACGAGTCAGAAGAGGAAGCCATCATGATTGCCAACGATACGCCTTACGGCCTCTCAGGCTATGTCCAGTCCGGTGATGTTGAGCATGCCATGAACGTGGCCGCGCAGATTCGCACGGGTAATGTGCATATCAACGGTTCCGGTGCTGACTTCAACGCGCCCTTTGGCGGCTACAAGCAGTCCGGTAACGGCCGCGAGTGGGGTGAGCTTGGCTTCGAAGAGTTTCTCGAAACCAAAGCGGTGTTTGTGCCCAAGGTTGCCTGATAACGGGCAACCTGACGCAACAAATTAGGAATAAAAAGCGCCCCGCCAGACGGGGCGTTTTTTTTGTCAGAGTCAGTGGTAAGGAAATTTTGATGAGCAAAGACATTTTGATGTTGGGCGCACTGATGCTCATGATCACTTCGCTTGAAGCGACACCAGCCACGCCATCGGTGCATCCCGTCTTTTCTCTCGAGAGCGATCGCCTGCTCGTCAGGGAGAACAACATCGAAGGGTTTCGCAATGCTGGCATTGCAGCAGGCAGCTATGTACTGGGCATCAAGTTCCAAAAACTGTCCTCCTTTGCTGACCTGGCCGCTATCGATCTGCAACCTGGTGCCCCGATTACCGTTGAAGTGCTGACCGGTGAGCGTTCGACGTTCCTGCCCGTGCGGCTGACCAGCGCCGATATTGGTCTGATCAAAACCGTTGTCGAACCAAAGCCAAAGACATCCGGGGCAGCTGAAATCGAGTCGGCTGAAAAGGATGGACCTGACCCCGTTAAGGAGGAATATCTACCCATCGTCAAGGTGCAGCCTGCTTATCCGCGCCGGGCGCTGTCCCGTGGCATGGTTGGTTGGGTGACGCTTGAGTTCACGGTGACGCGCGAGGGAACTGTAAAAGACCCGGTTGTTATTGAAAACTGCGCATGGGTAAAGCCACCCCAGGCGGCGGGTCAGTGTGCAAACAATCCGAATAGCGTTTTTGATTCGGCGGCGACCAAAGCCGTGCAAAAGTTCAGGTACAAGCCAAGGGTCGTCGACGGGGTTGCGGTCGAAACTGCCGGCGTGCAAAACACGATAACGTTTGATCTGATGTAACGTGACCTGATGTAACGTGATTGGATGTAACGTGATTGGATGTAACGTGATTGGATGTAACGTGATTGGAGGTGTTAGTGGCTGGGGCGCTGTTGTTCCAGAAAGCGCCCCACCAATCGGTGCGTTCTTTTCAGCTTAGCGCCTGCCGGTTTTGGTTATTCGTAACAGGACAAGCCCCACCGATAACAGGAGGCAGGAGAGCGGCGCCGGCACGCTGGCTACCTGGTTAAACGTAATGATGCCCGTCGCGCCCACCATGCCATTTAGCCCATCTCGGCCATTTGCACCATCTGATGCCGCCAGGCCATTTTGCCCTTTGCTGCCGTCGAGACCACTGATTCCAGCAAGACCATCCACCC
>CAYGNA010000568.1:0-2638 GCA_964351065.1 uncultured Pseudomonadales bacterium | reverse complement strand
CGGAACGGATCATCTCGGCAATTTCCGTGTCAACGTTGGAGGGAAACATGCCCAGCAGCGCCTGCCCAAGCCAGATATAGGTGACCACCTGCACAAGCGTTAGTGGCTGGTTATCTGGCGCCAGGCTGTAAAAGGTACTGATCACCATCAGCAGGATTGCACCCCAGAACAACTGTGTGACAAACCCGGCAAACGCGGCCGCGCGGTACTGCAGTAGCGTGCGATAACGTGCACTGACAACCGCAAAGTAGGCGCGCAACCGGGGACTCATACCGACGCGTCAACCTGGTTGCTGGCATACAGTTCTGCAATCAGGCTCTCGATGGGCGGATTCTCGACCAGTAGGTCAACCACGCTGTACTGCTGCGTAATCCGGCCAATCAGGTCAGCACTTGAAACACGCAACGGGTCAAATGCCACCTCGACCGTGCGGCCTTCCTCGGCGATTACTCGTGCATCTGGATCTGCAAAGCTGACCACGGATTCAAACTCAATCTTGAGCCTGCGCTCACTGTTGATTTTCCGGCGCAGGTCGGCGAGCGACCCGTCGCTCAGGATGACACCATTGCCAATCACAATAATGCGATGACACAGTGCTTCTATATCATCCATGTCGTGGGTCGTCAGAATCACCGTGACGCCGCGCTCCCGGTTCAGGCGCTTGACGAACTCACGGATGGCAAACTTGGACGTGGCGTCCAGGCCTATTGTTGGTTCATCGAGGAACAGCGTACCTGGCGCATGCAGCAAAGATGCCACCAGGTCACAACGCATACGCTGCCCAAGCGAGAGTTGTCGCACGGGGACATCAAGCAGCGCATGGAGGCCCAGTATCTCAATCAGTTCATCACGATTGCGATGGTAGTCAGCCTCGCTCTGCTGGTAGATTTCTTTCAGCAGATCAAACGACTCGATGACTGGCAGGTCCCACCATAACTGGGTGCGCTGGCCAAACACCACGCCAATGTTGGCGACGTGACGGGTACGATTTTCAAAGGGAGATATCCCACCAACCAGGCATCGACCCGCGCTTGGCACCAGGATACCGGCGAGTATTTTGACGGTGGTGGATTTGCCCGCGCCGTTTGGCCCAATGTAGCAAACCAGTTCACCCGCGCCGATGGTAAAACTCACGTCGCGCAGCGCATGCACGGTACGGTGTTCGCGTTGAAACAGCCCACGCAGAGCACCGCGCATACCAGGTTGCCGACGGGCTATCTCAAAAGTTTTGCAGAGGTTCTCGACAACAATATGAGGCATGACGGCGCCCGTACCGGGATGGGCGACCATTTTAACCTGATTACCAAACTCCGGTCGGCGCAGCCCTGGGACCTTGTGGTAGATTGGGCACATCCAGTGAGCAGTGAGGGGGTAACAATGAAAGCAGCAGTTTATTACGAAGGTGGAAGTCCAGACGTCCTGAAATATGAAGACGTGCCAGACCCGGCTGTCCCGCCGCGCAACGTTCTGGTTGAAGTTCATGCCATCAGCATTGAAGGCGGCGATGTGCTGGCCCGCGCTCGTGGTCCAGCCGGCCCCACGCCCTATTGCGGAGGCTATCTTGCTGCCGGCGTTATTGTTGCCATTGGCAGCGAGGTAACCGACCGGTATGTGGGCCAGCGCGTCACCACAACCGACAACGGCGGCTCCCATGCCAGCCTGCGCTCGGTCAACGCGCGTTCCGCCTGGCCTATTCCGGATTCCATGAGTTTTGAGGTGGGTGCCTGTATACCCATCCCGTTTGGTACCGCTGACGATTCGCTGTTTGAGTTTGGAAGACTGCAGGCGGGCGAGACAGTACTGATCCACGCGGGTGCCAGTGGCACGGGCCTGGCAGGCATCCAGCTTGCGCACCGGGTCGGCGCAACCGTGCTGGCCACAGCCTCATCCGCTGATCGTCTTGAGCGCCTGAAAGATTATGGCCTTGATGCTGGCATCAACTATACCGAAGTGGATTTTGAAGTCGCGGCGCGCGAACTCACTCATGGCAAAGGCCCGGACCTGATTGTCGATTCGGTGGGAGGCAAAAACCTGGAGAAGAGTCTGCGCTGCGCCGCCTACCGGGGTCGTATTGTTTCCATGGGCAGCGTCGGGCGTGATGCCTATCGTCCCGATTTCAGCGTCATGATGGGGCAGAACAAAACCTATGTGAGCTACTTTCAGGGGGCTGAACTCGCCAACAACGGCGCACGTGCCCGGGCCAATGTACAACGCCTCATCAACGAAGTGGCCGAGGGTGAACTCAAGGTTGTGATCGACAAGCAGTTCCCGCTTGCCGAGGC
The DNA here is from genome assembly GCA_964351065.1 of uncultured Pseudomonadales bacterium. Classification (GTDB taxonomy): domain Bacteria; phylum Pseudomonadota; class Gammaproteobacteria; order Pseudomonadales; family Azotimanducaceae; genus JANQJA01. The sequence goes on along the minus strand of CAYGNA010000568.1, from coordinate 356 downwards.
TGCCGCGGCACATGCCTTTATAGAATCCAGGCAGGCCTTCGGGCGCGTGGTACTGGTACCTTGAGAGCAGGAGAGATCCCGGCCGGGAGACCGCGCGCTTGAGTATTGGCTTAATTGCCCTGCTGGATGATATCGCGGGCATTGCAAAAATCGCTGCGGCGTCAGTGGATGACGTCGCGGCGCACGCTGCCAAAGCCAGCGCAAAATCGGCTGGTGTAGTCATTGACGACACCGCGGTAACACCACGTTATGTGGTCGGCTTCAGCGCGGAACGGGAACTGCCTATTGTAGGCAAGATTGCTCTGGGATCGCTGCGCAACAAGCTGTTGATCCTGCTGCCAGTTGCCATGCTCCTC
>CAYGNA010000567.1:0-2643 GCA_964351065.1 uncultured Pseudomonadales bacterium | reverse complement strand
CTGAAACAGATACTTGGAGATCGGCAGGAAAACGTGCTTAATTCTACTTAACCCCATCGTCGAAGTGAAGGCGCGCCCAGATGCCGTCGCTGTGCGCTACCAGCGAAGGCGCATACTCACGCCCAGGTTTGCTGTCGGTGAACGCCAGCCAGTTGACGATGCTGTCTTTGACTACTGCGGCATCAAATGATGGCAATTTGTCTGCGGCAGAAAACGGCAGCATCAGGGCAAAACAGGGGTCAGAACTGACTTCCAGGAAAGGCGTGGTTGCGACCCCAGCAAAGATCCGCGCTGTTTGTTCTGCCGGGGCGCTGCTGACAACCCTATGATATGGGCCGTATTGAACGCCGTCGTTTGTGACGAGCACAAGGCCAGCGTCGCTTTGCTCAACGCGGGTGATCTCCGTACCGAGTGTGACCCTGTCGCCATCAAATATCTGCTTGCAGAGGCCATTCATGCGGGGCGTCGCGACAAAATGGGGCTCATACCAGATCCGCTTGAACGGCGCCTGGGTTGCGCTGAGGGTCGTGATGTGGGGTGTCCAGGATTCCACGTGACCCGTGTTTTTGAGAAACACCTGAAATGCCGTTGTTCGGGCTGTAAAGAATTGCGCCCCGTGATCAAACTGGTGGGTTTCCGTGTAGCGTGTCGTGAGGCGGCCGCCGATACCTCGAGACTTGTCGAAGACTTCTATTTCCCAGTCTTCGAGGGTCGATAAACTGTCGTAAAAGGCCGCGCCGGCCATGCCGGTGCCCAGCAGCGCAATTTTGATTGGGGTTTTCATGTTGCTCTTACGCGGGCATACGCCAGCCGGATGATCCGTGACCATCAGGTTATGTGGTCGCGCAGGACAAGTTACTGCCGTTGAATGTGGTCGAGTAGTTCGAGGAGTTCGAGAGCTACCTGAACTCGTCAGGATATGTGTCCGTCTGTCTGGCCGTGTCAGTAAGATGCGGTGCAGCCAGAATAGGCGAGCATCAGATTGCGATCCTTGTTTTGGGCTCCCGACATCATTCTTTTTTCGAATGTCTCCTTGATTCTTATGCCCTCAGTTTTTGTCGGCGCACCGTTTTCGATGCGGGGTCTGAACACAGTCGCTTGCAAGAGGCTCTTCAAATAGCGTTTTACAGTTACAGGTATGCCCTCGGTCACTAATTTGACGTCGGTAACCCTGCCTGTTTCAAGAACGGTAAACTCTATTTGGGTATCCAGACCTGTTGGTGCCTGTTTCATCAGTGCGTTGACATGTTCTTCGCAGAGCGGAATCGGATTGCCCACGAGCTGATGTTGTGTGAAGCCCGGGTCTCGCCCGTAGAGATTGATCTGGTCTACCCGGTTGCCGGAGACGCTGGCGAAATACTGATTTCGCCGGGGAAATGCGGCATCCATGACGTCATTCGAGCGATAGCCGATTAACTCGGGCTCTTGTAAGGAGCGGTTTCCCGGGTGATGGGTGTATGCGGCGCTATAGAGCTGGTATGCCTGTTCTGTATTTCCTGTTAGCAACAGTAGATCAGCAGCTTCAAGTGCGGCTTGCTGACGCTCAACCTGATCTGCGTCCGTGCTCACCAGGAGAATCCTGTAGACCTCAGCGAGAGGTTCGCCAGCGCAACATTTGTCAGCGAGAAACAAGGCCGTAGAAAGGCTCTGTAGTGCGGTGATCAGGGTCTCGCGACTTCCACTGGAATCTCTGCGTGCGAGACTTACGCTGCGTCTATGCAGAGCAAGTGACCTCTCGTGCTGATCTGTTTGCGTGTACCAGTTGGCCAGGATTGTGGTGGCGCGTGCCAGGATGGGAGCATCAGGGCCATGCTGTTTTTCGGCAACGGCAAACCGGAATTCCTGCAGATCCTGGACGCCGAGATAATCACCCTGGCGCATTTGTACCAAAATCATATTATTGATGAGCGGCACCTGATAGGGCGTCCACACACCCGCATGCTGGTGCATGACATACTGCGCTTTCTGCAGCGCATCCAGCGCGAGAGAGTTTTCTCCTGCTTCAAAGAAGCGCGCAGCGAGTTGAGACAAAGGACCTACGGCTTCGGGCTGATCAGCTTTGAATAGGGCGTCTGCTGCCAATTGCAGTTCTGAATCGGGCATCGCGCTGGCTGCTGGCGATAACATGGCAACAAGGGTTAACAAAACAAGGGTTAACAAAACAAGATGTCGGGTCATGTGAGCCTCACTTGGTTTCGGGGACGGAATCGAGAAATCAAATTGCCGTCGATTCCATTCATAACCACATGAAAACAGAGAGCAATGGCGAAGGTCCTCCACAAAACCTATTCTTTACCTCTTCTTTTCCTCCTGAGGGCTCTGGAATCAAGCGGCGATCCGGTCTGAGGACAGGTCATGCCCTACCGCGGCAGTCTCACTTTCACCGGCGGAATTCATCGGACTTTCCGGACGGGAATTAGTTAGTGCAAGTAGCCCGGATAAACGTCGACTTTTTATACACTTTATCAAGTAACGAATAAGAAACTTTGAGTATGTTATTGAATAAATTGGCTTTTATAGTATTAGCCCAGTAATTGCTTTTCGTATGCAACGCAATCGCTCACAGGCAGAGGAATACAATGAAATCATTCTTGAACGTCGCCTCCCGTACAGCACGTGCTGGCGTTTTTAGTATTCTCGCAG
>CAYGNA010000566.1:1425-2662 GCA_964351065.1 uncultured Pseudomonadales bacterium | reverse complement strand
GAGCAGCACCTTGGCTTCCGGCATATCTTCAAGCAGATCCAGTTGCCAGATGCGGCTGGCACAGGCATTGGCCAGGTTAAGTGAATACATAAAGAAAAAGTCCGCGTAGGTCAGTTGGTCACCCGCGACATAAGGCGAGAACTTTGCATTTCGTTTAATGCAGTCAATACCTTTCTCCAGCGCCGCTTTCGCCTTTTCTTTGGTCTCGTCACTCACGCTGCCACCAAAAAACGCCTCCTGAAAACAGGTACGCGCCGGCAGTTCGACATACAGCTCAAGCTCTTTGATCAGTTCCCGGACCTTGGCCCGCTCAAACGCATCTTCGGGGTAAAACTTTGGTCCGGGTAACGCTTCTTCCAGGTAATCAAGAATGACGCTGGTTTCACTCAAAAAACCCTGATCGGTTTCGATGCAGGGCACCTTACCCATGGGGCTCTTCGACAGATACTCACTGTCCTGGCTAGGCCTGGTATCGACAAACTCAAAATCAACACCCTTCTCGATCAGGGCAATTTTTACCATGTTGAAATAGTTGCTTAAGGTGAATCCGTGGAGCTTGATCATAGGTTCTGCTCTGGCGCGACTAGTGGGACAGCAATAGTACTATGACCCCTGTCAGGATCAACAGCATGCCCAGGTACTCGAGCCGGCCCGGCCGCTCTCCAAAATAGAACCAGCCAATAGACAAGGTAATCAGAAACTCAATCTGCCCCAGGGTTTTAACGTAAGACGCCAGCTCAAGGGTCATGGCAGTAAACCAGCCCACGGAGCCAGTTACACTGGTAACACCAACAAAGAGACTCGGGCGCCAGTTGGCAACAATGAGCTTGAACTGCTCGCGCTCCGCAATACCCACCCATACCACGGTGATCAAGGTCTGCAGCGTCACCATGTAGCAGAGCGTCAGCGCCGCGGTAAACATGGAGTCATCAACCCCAAACGACAGGCTTGCTTTGCGAATAAAGAGCGAGGTCAGCGCAAAAGCCAGACCCGCACCCAGCCCAAACAGGGCTGACTGGTCCCAAAGACTGCTCATACGGCCGGTTCGTGCGACGTTGATGGTCATCACACCCGCCACACTGACCAGTATCGCAATCCAGCCAGGCACTGACACTGTTTCTGTAAAAAACAGCAAGCCAATAATCGCGGTCAGGATTATTTCGGTTCGAACATAAGTACTGCCAACTGCAAAGTTTCGCAGGGTAAAGAGCCGCACCAGCAGGACGGTTGCGATGAT
>CAYGNA010000566.1:0-1415 GCA_964351065.1 uncultured Pseudomonadales bacterium | reverse complement strand
GCAGCGAGACCACACAGCAGGAAGGTCACATTGAGCGGGGGCAGGGGAGCACCCCGGTCTTCAATCAGAATTCCGAGATAAATTGCCGCAAAGGGCAGCCCAAACAGATACCTCACCATGGTGGTAGCAAGTGGCGAGACCGTTTGGGACATCTGCTTCTGGCCCGCGGTACGCACCGACTGCATGATTGCAGCCAACAATGTCCAGAATACCCAGCTTTGGAGGAACATAAAAAAATGCCCGCATTAAAGCGGGCATCTTACTATTGGCTGGATCGAGCGAACCAATGAACGTTTGGCATCCCGGGGATGCCGCAGAAGAATGTTACAGGGCAGCCATGATTGCTTCTGCTGCGCTGACTTCAAACTTGCCAGGCGCTTCAACCTGCAGCGCGGTAATTTTGCCGTCTTCAGCAATCAGCGCATAACGCTGCGACCGCTTGCCGAGGCCAAAAGCCGAACCATCCATCTCAAGGCCCATGGCTTTCGTGAAGTCGCCATTACCATCGCCTGCCATGATCAACTCTTCTGCATTGGCACCTTTACCCCAGGCGTCCATCACAAAAGCATCATTAACAGAGACGCAGATAATCGAATCAACCCCTTTTGCCTTGATCTTGTCTGCATTCACCACGTAGCCCGGCAGATGCGCCGCGCTGCAGGTGGGGGTAAACGCACCGGGAACGGCAAACAGAACTACCTTTTTGCCACCGAACAACTCGGCTGTTGTTACATCCTGCGGGCCTTTCTCGCCCATTACCTTCAACTTGCTTTCTGGAATCTGGTCACCAACCTGAACTGTCATGTCTTACTCCTCAAATACAGGGATAAATTTGCGAGAGCGAAGTCTCGCTTGAAGCGCTTCGCAGTTCAAGCCCGGCCTGGGTCTTCTTTTCAGCGCCAGCCAGAGAATAAACCGCAAAATTGGGCTGCAACGGTCCGATAGCTCGCGCTAAACTCCCCCCATGAGCAGGTATTCCCTCGTTGAAGAGCAAATCCGCAAGGCTATAGAAGCAGGTGAATTTGACAATCTGCCTGGTAAAGGCAAGCCGCTTGACCTCAGCGAGTGGGAACGTACGCCTGAAACCCTGCGAATGTCATACAGTATCCTGAAGAGCGCCGGCATCCCGCCCGCAGAGGTAACTGCCAGAAGCGACATCGCCGCCCTCAAGCAGCGCATCCAGGCAGAAACAGACCCCGATGAAAAGCGCCGGCTTATCAACCAGCTAAACGCTGCAATGGTCGACTACTCGGTCAAGATGGGCCGCCTCAGGCGCCGCTAACCGTCACCCGCATCGACAAAGAGATTTCTCCGTTCCGCGGCTATCGCCGCTGCAGTCGAAATGACAGCCGCGTACCCGTCTCGACCGCAGGCCACACCATCCTGTCATCTCGACCGCAGGCCCGCAGGGCCGT
>CAYGNA010000565.1:0-2677 GCA_964351065.1 uncultured Pseudomonadales bacterium | reverse complement strand
AAAAATGGCGCCCCGGGATGGAATCGAACCATCGACCCTCCGCTTAGGAGGCGGATGCTCTATCCACTGAGCTACCGGGGCGTCGGGCGGCATTCTAGCAAATGATTCGGGTCTGGGCATGTTTGGTGTCGAAACTGGTATATTTCGTCAAAACAACATTAAGCGCATCCCTTGAATCCACTCGATCTCGGTATCATCGTTCTCTACATCATTGTGATTGTTGTCGTTGGCCTGCTGGTCAGTCGGCGCGTTCATGATGCCCGTGACTTTTTTCTGGCCGGCCGGTCTCTGACCTGGTGGGTGATTGGGCTCTCGATTATCGGCACTAACATTGGTGCCAATGATTACGTGGGCGCGTCGGGCGGTGGCTACAAGGTAGGTATTGCCCAGGCTAATTTCGAGTGGATTGGTGCTATTCCCGCCATGATCCTCGCTTCATTTATTTTTATCCCGCTGTACTGGCGCGCCGGCGTCTACTCCATTCCGGAGTACCTGGGGTTGCGCTACAACCAGGCTGTGCGGGTGATGGCAGCGGGTATCTCCAGTGTCTTCTCCGTGTTTGCCATGAGCGTTGCCCTGTGGGCGATTGCGCTAACGCTGCAGACCTATCTTGGCTGGCCAATCTGGGTGGGTATCACGGTGACCGGTGTGGTGGTGGGGCTTTATAGCGTTTCGGGTGGCCTGGCGGCGGTTGCCTTCACCGACAGCCTGCAGGTCATCATCATGTTTATTGGTGGTTCTGTGGTCATGTACCTGGGTATCACCAACGCGGGTGGCGTTGAGGCGTTCGCCGACAAATTGACCACACAAAGTCCGGATCACATGAAGGCTTACCTGCCGGCAGACCATGATGAATTTCCATGGCCGGGCGTCATCCTGGGGCTGGGTCTGGTCCTGTCACCTGCTTACTGGTGTGGCGGCCAGGCAATACTGCAACGTACGCTGGGTGCGCGCACCCAATGGGACGCGAGCGCCGCGATGATGTTTGCCGCCTTTGCGAAAACATTGGTGCCGCTGCTGATTGTGTTCCCGGGTATGCTGGCACTGGTGATGCAGGCGCAGATTGATTACCCGGATATGGCCCTGCCATGGGTCGTCAAAAACGTGCTGCCACCGGGGCTCTCCGGGCTCATGTTTATTGCCATGATTGCGGCCCTGCAGTCGTCACTCGATTCCAGCCTGAATTCAACCTCGCTGATGATTACGCGCGATATTCGCGGTGTGCTCTTCAAACATGCGGATCGTTCGCAAGATCTGCGGATAGGGCGTATCAGCACACTGGTGCTGCTGGTACTTGCCATGGCGTTTGCCCCAAAGATAGGGGACTTTGGTGGCATCTACTTTTTTATTCAGACACTGTTATCGCTGTTCCAGGGGCCCATGCTGGCGCTGCTGGTGCTGGGCGCGTTTACCACTCGCGTCACGCCCATGGCCGGCGTTGTGACTATTGTCACCGGGGTGCTGGCCGCGGCGGTGCTGATGTGGGGCGATATGAACATGTTATATGTGGCATTCCTCACGTTCCTTTATTCCATCGGCTGCCTGTTGCTAACGAGCCTGTTTACCTCGGGTAAACCTGCCGAAGAAATTGGCCACCTGGTGTATCGTTATGGTCATTAATCTGGATCTGCCGTTGTGGTGGGCAACCGCTATTACCTTTGGGCTCTTCTTCCTCATTGCGCTGGGTACCTGGCTTGTGCCGCGTGATCAGGTGCTGGCAGATGCGCCGGACAAATCTGCCTGGCGTGATATCAGGATATGGGCGAGTTGCCTGATTGTGGTACAGCTATCGATATACTGGCTCTTTAGCTAGAGACTCAACAACCGGGGTATTCAACGTGAACACAGGTGATACGGGCAACGCATTTGCCCGCGTGTTGGCAAGGCGCGAGGTGCTGGCACTGTCGTTTGGCGCCATGATTGGCTGGAGCTGGGTGTTGCTCACCGGCGAGTGGGTTGAACGCGCGGGTGTGGGCGGCGCGGTGCTGGCATTTGTCATTGGTGGCATTGCGGTCATCTTTATCAGCCTTACCTATGCCGAGCTGGCGTCGGCAATGCCGCAAGCCGGTGGTGAGCATGTTTACACGCATCGCGCCTTTGGTCGAACGGCATCATTTGTTTGTACCTGGGCGCTGGTGATGGCGTACGTCACTGTGCCGGTGTTTGAATCGGTGGCCTTACCCACTGCGCTGGAATACCTGTTTCCTGGCATTCGCATGGGCTATTTGTGGGATGTTGCCGGTTCACCGGTGTACGCATCGCTGGTGGCCGTGGGTATTGCAGGTGCGTTGATCATGAGCGCGGTCAACTACGTGGGTATCCGGTTTGCTGCCGTGGTGCAGACCATTATCACACTCATGTTTTTCCTGATTGGCCTTAGCTTTATTGGCGGCACCGCAGTCTATGGGGATGCGGCCAACACGGGGCCTTTGTTTACTGCAGGTGCGGCTGGCACCATGAGCGTGCTGATTATGGTGCCGGCGCTGCTGGTTGGGTTTGATGTCATTCCGCAGTCGGCGGAAGAAATTGATGTACCGTTTGAACAGATTGGCAAGTTGCTGGTGGTCTCGGTGGTGATGGCTGTTATGTGGTACATCTTTATCACGGTTGCTGTTGCGTTTGCGCTGGACCAGGCCGGCCGGCAGGCGGCAAGTATCGCAACGCCAGATGCCAATGC
>CAYGNA010000564.1:0-2693 GCA_964351065.1 uncultured Pseudomonadales bacterium | reverse complement strand
GCATCGATCACTCGGGCAGGTTACTCGCACATTCAGGCAGAACTCTACGATTCTGTTGGTAAAGGTGAAGTTGACCTGGTCTGGAGCGAGATTAGGGACAAACTGGGTGAGGTCAGGGCGGAACTGCCCGCCACGGCCAGCGATCCTTTGCTGGAGGCGAGAGGCCCGTTGGCCGTCACGCTCGGGCTTGCGATTGTCGCCAGCACCACCCCCATCTCTATCCAGGAACGTATTGCCGTTGAGCTGAAGTCACGATTGGCGGCGCTGCCAGGTACCAAGGACACCGAAATTTTTGGCGAACCGGAGCAGGAGATTCGTGTCGAGGTGAATCCTTACGACCTCGCCCGGGTGAACCTCTCTATCGAGCAGTTTGCTGCGGCAATAGTTGCCTCGGATACGCGCATCTCTGCAGGCCAACTGAATATGCCTGACAATTCCCTCGTGGTTGAGGTGAAAGGCGAGTTGTCATCCATAGAGCGGATAGAGTCTATTCCACTGGTGCAGCAGCCAAATGGCACCGTGGTCCGTGTCTCCGACATCGCTCGCGTCTTCAAAGCCTATGTGGATCCACCCAAAACGCTTGCGCTCATCGATGGCGAGCGAGCCATTGTAGTTACCACAAAAATGGAAACCGGCAGGCGAGTTGACACCTGGGTTGCTGGTGCCAAGGCAGTTGTTGCCGAGTACCAGTCAGAACTGCCTCGTCAAGTACAGCTGAAGATACTTATCGACCAGAATTTTTACACAGCAGAGCGACTCGATAATCTCGCGAGCAATCTTCTGATGGCGATTGTACTGGTGCTGGTAGCGCTATTGTTCCTGATGGGCATCCGGTCAGCCATTATTGTCGGTGCTGCACTGCCGCTCACCATGGCGCTCGTGCTGACGGGCCTCTGGATTATGGATATTCCACTGCACCAGATGTCGGTGACGGGTCTTATTATTGCCCTGGGCCTCTTGATTGATAACGCAATTGTTGTAGTCGAGGAATACAAGCTGAATCGGCGTCGCGGGGCCGACTTTGGCAATGCGATTTCACATTCAGTGCAGCACCTTTTTGTGCCACTGTTGGCCTCAACGGCGACAACTGCTTTTGCTTTCATGCCGATTGCTACCACGCCAGGTGGCGTGGGTGACTTTACCGGTACAATGGCTGTCTCGGTTGTGCTCTCGGTCACCGCTTCCTTCTTTCTTGCCATGACCGTCATTCCTGCCCTTGCTGGATTTGTTGACCGAAGGTTCCCGCCTTCAGAAAACGCAGGTGATGGCTGGTGGGTTAACGGCTATTCGCCACGACGATTCGGAGCGCTGTACCGCGTCAGCATCAGATGGGTGATTGAATCGCCCATTCGGGGCGTGCTTGTATCACTGGTATTGCCACTGCTCGGCTTTTTGCTGGCTGGCACCATGACAAGTTCGTTTTTCCCGCCAGTTGACCGAAACCAGTTCCAGGTACAGATTAGTCTGCCGTCAAGCGCTTCGGTGACAGAGACACTGCGGGTGGTCGAGCGCGTCAGGGATCTGCTTGATGACTATCCTGAGGTTAAGGAAAGCCAGTGGTTTGTCGGGGAAGGAGCGCCTGAAGTCTACTACAACATGATGATTACCAATGATGGTGTGTCGAGTTTCGCCAGCGGGTTTGTCACGACAGCGGGCGTAGACGATCCCCGCAATATCCTGGCCTCAGTGCAGGAGCATCTGATGGCATCGTTCCCCGATGCCCAGGTGATGGCAATGCCATTTGAACAAGGCCCGCCTTTCTCCGCTCCGGTTGAGTTGCGTATCGTCGGCCCGGACCTTGATGTACTGAAACGACTGGGCGAAGAAATGCGCCTGCTGCTGTCGAAAACTGCGGCAGTGACCTACACCACGGCAACCCTTTCGCGCACCGTTCCGCAACTGTCGATTTACCCCGATGAAAACCAGGTTGCGCGACTCGGTATCAGCAATCGGGATATTCCCGCCCAGATGAATGGCAAGCTCAGTGGGCTCATCGCGGGTGAGGTGATGGAAGGGTCTACCGAAGTACCTATCCGTGTCCGCTTTGACGAATCTGTCCGGCGTGACATGAACGAAATTTCGTCGTCACCCCTGATGGGGCGTGCAGGCAGTGTTGGTTACGCGGGCATCCCGCTTGAGCAGGTTGCAGATGTTCTGCTGGAGCCTTCACCCAATCGCGTTGATCGATACCAGGGTGAGCGAATTAATACGGTGTCCGGTTTCCTTTTGCCCTATGCCTTCCCCTCCGAGGCGGTGAATGACTTCCGGCAGCGTTATACTGAACAGGGAATCTCGCTACCAAAGGGCTACCGGATTGAGTTTGGTGGTGAAGAAGAGGAGCGCGGTGAGGCAGTTGGCAACATGATAGCTACCTTCGCCATGTATTTCTGGCTGATGGTTGCGGTGATTGTCCTGTCGCTGAATTCTTTTCGCTATGCCGGTGTGATTGGCCTTGTTGGTCTGCTTAGTGTCGGTCTGGCTCTGTTTGGCGTCTGGCTCTCGGGCTATCCACTCGGCTATATGGCGTTGATCGGCACGCTCGGGTTGGTTGGTCTCGCTATTAACGGCGCCATTATCGTCCTGTCAGCACTGAAGGCGAGTGACGCTGCCCTGGCAGGCGATGTCGTGGTTAGCACTGACATCGTGATGGATGCCAGTCGACATATCGTCTCAACCACGGTCACGACTATTGG
>CAYGNA010000563.1:0-2694 GCA_964351065.1 uncultured Pseudomonadales bacterium | reverse complement strand
CGGTCCAGGATGGCGTCTGCGAGGGTGTTGTCACCAATGCTGGCATACCACTCGGTGGTGGGTAACTGGCTGATGACGATCGTTGAGGTGGCGCCGTGACGGTCATCCATGATCTCCATCAGGTCGTGTCGGTGAGCACGGTCCAATGGTTCCAGACCCCAGTCATCGAGCAGCAGGAGCTGGGTCTGTGCTAACTGCTTCAGGAACTTCTGGTAGCTGCCGTCTGCCTTGGCCTGGGTCATTTCTAACAGCAGGCGCGATAGTCGGTAGTAACGGGCGCTGTAACCGTGCAAGCAGGCATTGTGGCCAACAGCACAGGCGAGATAGGTTTTGCCACTGCCGCATGGACCGGTAATCAGAAGATTCTGTGCTTTGTCGAGCCAGTCGGTTTGTGCCAGCTGCGCGATCTGGCTCTTCTTGATATTGCGTCGATGTTGGTAATCGATGTCCTGGATACTGGCCATCAGTTTGAACCGTGCCAGGCGGATAAGGCGGGCCTGTTTGTTTTGGTCGCGATTGAGCATCTCGTGATCGATGAGCAGGCTTAGTCGTTCGGTAAAAGCCAGTTCCTCATAGGTGCTCACCTGATCCATTTGGAGCCGCAACGCATCCGCCATTGCCCCGAGCCGGAGCTTGCGCAGTTGCGTGAGTAAGTTTGTCTCTATCATGATGTTTCCTGTTTAGTGGTAGTGATGTGGACCACGGATATTGTCGTGATCCTGTGGCAGTTCAACAGCAACGTTGACCTGTTCGGGTAGTTGATCTCGATTGCTCTTCAAGATCGACTTGATGTGTTTTAGGCGCAGCAGATCATGCTTGTTAGCGATATTGCAGGCAGCTTCCAATCGTGCTTCAGGATATTTTTTGCTGAGACTGAGCAGACCAAGACAAACGCGATAAGCCTGTTCAGGATGTGTCTTGATCTCAAGCTGCCGTGTGACCCAACACCTGACCGCGGGACCTATCTCCCCCGCCCAGTTCGTCAAGCGTTCAGGGGTCCAGCTCAGGTGTTTTTGATGCCGCACTGGCATGTGTGCTGCCGTGGTTGTCATGCCAGCGGTATACGCCCTCTGATGTTGGGCAATCTGGCGTTGCTTGAAGTAAGCCGTAACCAGCCGATCACTCACATGCAGTTCGAGTACTTCACCCACATACTCATGGGGCACCGAGTAGAAGTGATGGCCGTACTGGACGTGGTAGTCGATATTGACCCGTGCCGTCTTGATGTCCACGTACTCATAGGCGTGGCTGGGCAGTGCTGACAGCTCAGCCTGGTCTATGGCTGCAAACGCCTCACGCCGATTACCGGGTAACTGCTTGAAGGGCTTGTCATTCAGCGCGACCAGCAGTGCTTTGATGCACTGGTTCAGCTCTGCTAACGAGAAGAAGGTGTGGTGGCGCAGCCTCGCGATGATCCAGCGTTCAACAATCTGCACGGCCACTTCCGCTTTGGATTTATCTTTGGGCTTGTAAGGCCTGGCAGGGATGACGGCAAGGCCATAGTGCTCGGCCAACTGCTGGTAGGCCGGGTTCAGGTCAGGGTCATAGCGGCAGGGCTTGCTGACCGCGCTACGCAGGTTGTCAGGTACGATGATCGCGGGTGAGCCGCCAAAGAAGGTCAACATCCGACTGTGACTTGCGAGCCAGTCAGGTAGTGACTGCGTTAGCGTAGCCTCGGCATAGGTATAGTTTGAGGCGCCAAGTACGCCGACAAACACCTGGCTCTCGCGGATCTCACCAGTATGCGGATTGACGATCGGGACGGTGGGTCCGCAGTAGTCAACAAAACACTTCTCGCCGGCTTTGTGCGCCTGCCGCAGCGAGCGCTTTTGTCGCTGTTGCCAGCGACGGTAGATATCGCAGAACTGGCTACGGCTATAGGCGCGATCCCCACACTGTTCACGGTACTCCTCCCAGAGTAATTGCAGGGTCACCGTTTTGTGCTTCAGCGCCACATGGATGCCCGGGCAATCGGGTGGTTCGTAACGTCCCGGGTGGTCGGCATTTGCCGGCGGATAGAACAGCGCCTGGAGCTGGTTGTCGTCAAGATCAGCGGGTAAGGGCCAACCCAGTCCCAGGGCTTCCGCCCTGGCGATGAGCTTTTGAATCAGGCCGATACTGGCCCGGGTGACGGCATGGATCTGCCTAATCGACAGGCCCGCGGAGAGGCGAAGTCGCAGGATATCTCGAAGTTTGCGCATTGTGATTCTCGGTGTTGCCATGAGCTGCCGTCCAGAAATGGGCGCAACTCTAACAAGATTAATAAAAACAATGCGTTAGGTAGGAATCCGGCATCGTGAACACCCAATCCGGAAATCCGGCCAAAGTGTTCACGATGAACCGGATTAGGTGTTCACGATGGACCGGATTGGGTGTTCACGAAGAACCGGATTGAGTGTTCACGATGGGCCGGAATATGCACCCGGCATTTCTTAGAGACTTGAAACGGAGAGACGAGATGAGTGCCAAGGCGATGATCTGGGTGCTGCTCACCGCTTGCAGAACAGCCAATGTCTGCAATATTAGATGGGCAGACTTGGACACAGATACAAACGTATGGACTTGTCCTGCCCACACAATGAAAAACAAGGAAGAATTTAAGGTGCCGATAAGCCCTGAGTTAATGGACTGGGTACAAAATATTCCCAAGATTGGAGATAACGTATTTCCATCTGGACCTAACAAACAGATGAG
>CAYGNA010000562.1:0-2703 GCA_964351065.1 uncultured Pseudomonadales bacterium | reverse complement strand
TCCTGAACTGGTCTGCTACCTATACGCTGAAGCAGAACCAGTATCGGTCGAAAGTGGCAGACTGCATCTCAAAAGGTGGTCCTGCAGCAGAAAAGTTCATGCGGCTTGATGATCTGATCACACATAACTACAGCTATCTTGTGTTCCAGGCCATCAAAGATGCCAAGGCGCGTCTCTCAGATGTCGAGGAGACCCTGCTGGATATCCCTGAGCTTGACGTTTCCATACCTTTTGGCCGCGCACTGTTTGAAGACATCATGAAAGATATGCTTGTGAGTATCGATGAAATCGTTGACCGTGTTGTTGCCAATGCCGCCTGCACCGCAGCAGATATCGACGTGGTGATTCGGACAGGTGGGTCCTCCCAGATAGCAGCGGTTCGGCAGATGCTGGATACCAAGTTCCCAGGTAAGGTAACAGAGCATGACCCCTTCACCAGCGTCGCTGCGGGACTCGCAATCGCCAGCTACCACGGCTACCAGTTCAGCGTATAACCTCGCATGACTTCAGCAAGAGCAATTTGCCTTGTCCTGATGTTGACCACTGCTTTTATCTCCTATGGGGATACTGGCCACGTCATATCGACGGTGGGTGAGGGCGTATCCAAACAGCAGACGGCGTTGCCTGCCTACCTGCGCCACGCTGATCGTGCTGACCTGGTCGTGATCTCAGCCCTGGCTGACGGATCACGTAACGGGGCAGTTTACGGGCTGAACGGTAAGCTGGAGTATGACGCCACGCCGATCGCCACATTTCAGATCCCGCCGGATGTGGTGCTTGTTGATGTTGGGCGGTTGATGACCAAAGACGTGCTCGTATTCTTCACAGCGGACCGGGCGATTCGCTATGACCCGTTTACAGATTCGGTACAGCAATTGGCACGGATCGATTCTGCCTATCGGGTGCCGGTAGCCAATAGCCTGCCGCGTCAGGACCTGTTTCGCGATCATAACGACGACGGACTTGCTGACCTCATGATCCCGGGTTTTACGGGTTACCAACTTTATCTACAATTGCCCGATGGTCATTTTGATGGCGGTACAACCATTGCGGCGCCACCGGCGATGGAAATGTCCTTCGATAATCAGCCCTGGTATCAGTCCCGCATTCTGTTCAGTGCCGACATGACACTTGATGGCCGTTCTGACATTGTCTGTTGGATCGACAATGCGTTCAGGATCTTCCCGCGGATGCCGGACAACAGTTATTCACCTGATTTCCTGACGCGGGCCTCGCCTGTGGCATTCGAGTTTAACGGTGTTGATACGGCCAGCTACGACATGAGAGATGAGGACCAGTCGAATCTGAACCAGCGCTCGCTGTTCCAGATCAGGGACCTTGATGGCGATGGACTGCCAGAACTGATCACCCTGAACATCAGGAGTGAAGGCGTCTTCAAGAAACAGTCAACTTATGAGGTCTACCGGGGTGAGCGGGGTGCGGACAATATGCTCACCTATTCGACCGAGCCTGCGTCGGTCATCCAATCGAATGGTATCCAGTTTGATCTTGTTGAAAATGACCTGGACGGTGACGGTCAACTGGA
The DNA here is from genome assembly GCA_964351065.1 of uncultured Pseudomonadales bacterium. Lineage (GTDB taxonomy): Bacteria > Pseudomonadota > Gammaproteobacteria > Pseudomonadales > Azotimanducaceae > JANQJA01. The sequence continues at coordinate 1,157 of CAYGNA010000562.1, read as the reverse complement.
TATGGTGATCTCCAGTGTTCAGCTTGGTATCGGCAAGATAGTCGGCGCACTGCTAACAGGCTCAATTAGTTTCGACCTGAATTTTTACCGCATGAATGACGGTGTTTATCCATCGCGTCCGGATATTGACCGGCCAGTAACGGCGACTTTCAACCTGTCTTCAGGTGACTTTTTCCTGCCATTTGTGCTGATAGCCAACGTCAACGGTGACATGGCAGCAGATCTGCTGGTTCAGGATGGCAACAACCTCTTTAACGTGTTTGAGGGAGAGCCCGGTTCGGGTCTATTCAAGCGACAGGGCACACCCGTCAGCCTGGATTTGCCCAATGACCCGGATCTGGTCGAGTTGGTTGATCTCAATGCGGATGGTAAACAGGACCTGGTTTTCAGGATTGAGCGACTGGATGACCAGAACAAGGTGTCAGTCGTTATCTTTCACTGAAATTGCACCCGGTTGAATGCCAGTCAGTAACTGCGGTAGTGTGACGCGTTGTTGGGAGAAGATTAAAAAAGATGAAAATCAGAACAACCCTTTGCCACCAGATCAGTGATGACATTGCCAGCATCAAGCTTGAGGAAGTTGACCTTCCTGATCCGGCGGATGATGAGGTCCAGGTCAGCATCAGGGCTTGCGCGGTCAATTTTCCTGATATTCTGATGATCCAGGGCAAATACCAGTTCAGCCCACCGCTACCATTTGCACCGGGCGGTGAGGCGGCAGGTGAAGTGATCAAGGTTGGTCGCGACGTGACCGCGTTCCGTGAGGGAGACCGTGTGGTCTTCGGTTCACGCTACGGCGGCTTCGCCGAGGCAATCAATATTGCTGAAAGCCAACTCGAGCATATTCCTGGCAATCTTTCCTTTGAGAAAGCAGCGTCGTACCAGACAACCTACCTGACCGCGTATGTTGCACTCAAGATTCGTGGCAACCTGCAGCCTGGTGAGACACTGCTCGTCCATGGTGCAACCGGCGGGGTAGGCATGGCGGCTGTGGACCTTGGGAAACACATGGGGGCAACCGTCATTGCGACAGGGGGCACCGATGCAAAGCTCAAGGTCGTCAAGGCACGCGGCGCTGATTTTGTCATCAATTACACCCAGGCAGATGGTTCATTGGGTGGCTTTCGGGAGGAAGTCAAAGCCGTGACGGGGGGCAA
>CAYGNA010000561.1:0-2711 GCA_964351065.1 uncultured Pseudomonadales bacterium | reverse complement strand
CATCCCTGATAAGGATGAGGTCGGTGGTTCGAGTCCACCCAGACCCACCAGAATGCTGCTTTTCTATTGCAGTCATTTCTGGAAGAATAGCGCGATTCCGGAAGTGTCCCGGGGCCATAGCTCAGCTGGGAGAGCGCCTGCCTTGCACGCAGGAGGTCGGCGGTTCGATCCCGCCTGGCTCCACCAAATCCTCGCATTTTGCTCAACTGATGTCCGGCACGGTTTTTTGTCGGCACAGTTTTTTATCGGCACAGTTCTTTGTCGGGAATCAAGACAGGCCGACGGCCACCTCCCGCAGCCTTCTTTCGCGTGGCGTTTGTCAGTGAAATTCAAATCAGTGATTGGCATAGATGCCTTGCGTGTGCGGTTTGATGCCTCGTCCGTGGCATAATTGCAGCATGCAGAATCGTGCCATACCTACTCCGGTTAAAGACCTGATACGTCAGGTTGCTGATGGCGTGCCGGTACCACCTTCACCCGCGTTGCTGACCTGGCTTGATGAGCTTGGTCTTGCCTCACGCGTAGAGGGTGGGGTGGTGCGGCTGACGGAGCAGCTTGAGCTTCTGGATGCGCAAGAAATCCAACAGCACATGAAGTCAGGCTCGACATGTGAGCCGGTGGTGTTCTGGCAGATCGATTCGACCAACACCTATCTCATGGAACGATCGGCACAGGACGATTTTCATGGTGCTGTTTGTCTGGCGGAACAGCAGGTTGCGGGCAGGGGGAGGCGCGGGCGTAGCTGGGTCAGCCCATTTGGCAAAAATGTTTACATGAGTATTGGGCAGCGCTTGCCAGGTTCTGCGCAGGCGCTTAGCGGCCTAAGCCTGGTCGCAGGCATTTGTGTGGTCAGGGTATTGCACGCACTGGGGCTTACTGCTGTTGGGCTGAAATGGCCAAATGACGTGCTTATGGATGACGGCAAGCTTGCTGGTATTCTCACTGAGGTCGCATCGGTTAACCGGGATTTTGCCAGGGTGGTGATTGGTATCGGCGTCAACCTGCGGTTGGATGCTTCGGACCTTGTGCGTATCGACCAGCCCTCTGCAGTCATCGCTGGCAGGTTGGCGTGCCCGCGAAACCAGTTCATTGCTGCACTGCTCGATGAGCTCTTACCCGAGATCCAGAGATTTGGCGATCTGGGTTTTGCACCCTATTGCCAGGAATGGTCCAGCATGGATTTGTTTGCTGACTGTGAGGTCAGATTGATCAGTGCGGACTCAGAAACCGTCGGTATCAATCGAGGGGTTGATGAACGGGGCAACATTCTCGTTGAGACGGTCGACGGAATCCGGGCGTTCAATGCCGGTGAAGTCTCGCTGCGACGGCGAGTCGGGCTGTGAGGTATATCTTTCTTGCCCTGCTTGCAGCCAACATTGCCTACCTGGTTTATGTCCTGTCAAGACCGCAGGAGCTTGCTGCGGGACCAGGTCCACAGTTGTACCCTGCAGGTGTTGATACGATCTTCCTGTTGAGTGAAAACAAAGAGGACGCCGCGATGGCGCGGGTGGTTGAGAATCCGCTCGTTCAGGAACGTGCTGATGTGGCTGACTGTCCTGCCATCGGACCATTTGAAACACTGTTTAAGGGTCAGGCTGCGGCTGAGCAATTAACCGCGCTGGATATTGCTGCGGACTTGCGGGCGATTGACCAGCCGGTTGGTGAGAGTGATTATCGCGTGATGATCCCGCCTTCACCATCACTGCAAGATGCCTTCAGGAAGTTACGCGAGTTAAAATCTCGCGAAATTGAAAGTTATGTTATTACTCAGGGGGCCGATTCCCTGGGTATTTCGCTGGGTGTATTCTCAACCGAGGGCGCAGCGCGCAATGCGCAGGCGCAGCATGAGCGCCAGGGCTATGCCACGAGGATTGTCGAGATACCAAGACTGGTACGCGAGTATTGGATCTACCTTGCGGATGCTGGAGCTCTTGAGGGCGCGGTTCGGGAACGATTGGCCGCACAAAATGAAGGCCTGCTTACGCAAGGGATGTCCTGCCCGCCTGCTGGACAATGATCCGGTACTGCCTGGGCGTGGTCGCACACAAGCGTAATTGACCTGCCGGCGCGTTGCGGTTGGTTGATTTGCTCGTTTTGCCCCCTCATTTGGAGCAACTTCTCAACTAGTTTCATTTCTGCCGTTGCTGCCGGGGCCGACTTCCCCTAAAATCCGCCCCCGCGTGCCGCAATAGCTCAGCTGGTAGAGCAACTGATTTGTAATCAGTAGGTCCCGAGTTCGATCCTTGGTTGCGGCACCAACTATCGTTTTTCCCCGCCGCGGTTGAGCGGGGAAAGGGCTGGTACAGTGCCACGGGCGAAGCAATTACCGCTCGTGGATGGTTGCGCTGGTGTAGATGTAGACGGAAAGAGTGCAAAGCTAAAAATTCAGAAAGTTAGTTAGTTAGAAATTTGGTTAGTTAGAAATTTGATTAGTTAGAAAGTTGGAAAGTTAAAAAGTAAATAGAAAGTGCAAGAGTAAAAAAGAGTCAACAAGAGCGTTCTGGTTCAGTTCTTTGATTACCGCGGCCTCATGGCAAGCGGGCAAAATGTCAAAAAGTGAGGCTTACATCATTGAGAATGTAGGCCTGGATGGTTTTTTATCCAAATTTCATTTGACATGACGTTGTGTCGAAGGCAGAATCTAGCGCCTCTTTTTGGAGGGGTTCCCGAGTGGCCAAAGGGATCAGACTGTAAATCTGACGCGCAAGCTT
>CAYGNA010000560.1:0-2716 GCA_964351065.1 uncultured Pseudomonadales bacterium | reverse complement strand
ATTCGTTGTTGGCATCAAGTATCCAGGACTGGCAGGTGTCCAGCACGTTGGCAGCCATGATCTCGTTCACGACACGTGCTCGCAATGCTGGATCGGTTATCGGGAGTAGCACTTCGACCCGTTCATCCAGATTTCTCTCCATGAGATCGGGTGAGCCAATCAGGACATCTGCGGCGGGCGAGTCAAGCCGCTCGCCATTGCTGAACAGGTAAATGCGGGAATGTTCGAGGAAACGCCCAACGATACTTTTTACCCTGATCCTGCTCGACATGCCGGCCACACCTGGCCTGAGGCTGCAGTGTCGGCGCACGATCAGGTCGATTTCAACACCTGACTCTGACGCATCATAGAGTTTGGCAATCATGCCTGGGTCGGTGAGGGAATTCACCTTGATCACGATCCTAGCAGAGCGTCCCGACATGGCGAGCGCTATCTGTCTGTCAATGAGTTCGACCAGTCTATTGCGAAGGTGTTTGGGGGCGACCAGGAGTTGCTCCGGCGGCAGCAATGTGCCGGAGGTAAGATAGTTAAAGACTTTACCCACATCGCTTGCAATCACCGGGTCTTTGGTGAAGAACGAAACGTCGGTGTAGGTCCTGGCGTTGCCAGGATGATAGTTTCCGGACGAGAGATGCGAGTAGGCGACCGTATCGTCTTCCTCACGGCGCACAACCAGCGTCGCCTTGCAGTGAATCTTGAGGCCGACGATGCCGTAGATAATCTGTACGCCAGCCGCCTCCAACCGTTTGGCAAGTTCAACGTTGGAAGATTCGTTTTCACGCGCCTCCAACTCGACCACTGTTGTGACAGCCTTGCCTGCGCGGGCCGCTTCGATGAGCGCAGCGACAACTGGCGAGTTATCGCTGGTGCGATACAGCGTTTGCTTGATAGCGAGCACCAACGGGTCTCTCGCGGCCTGGCTTAAAAAGTCCACAACCGAATCAAATGATTCAAAAGGCCAGTGCGCCATGATGTCACCCGCGGTGATTGCTGCAAAACAATCCCTGCCGGCTGCCTCGATGGCAGCCGGGTAAGCTGACCTGTGTGGTGGAAACAGATGCTCGTGGTACTGACTTGCTACTTCTGGCGTGATCATCCCGGTCAGTGCGGCAATACCGGGCAACTGGGTGACGTCGATGCGCTCTGATTCGCTTAAGCGTTTCTGCTGGTGCTGGAAAAAGAGCAGTTCCTGGTCGGTAAAGATATCCAGGTGACCAGCGACGAAGCGGATAGCTGACTCGCTTGTCGTATCCGAAACCGTCAGCAGTACCACGTTGGCCTTGTGTCGCGAGCGTAACCCCGATTCAACAATCGAGCGTAAGTCCGCGGAGCGTTCTGCCTTGGCCAGATCGTTGTCGCGCAGTAGCTGAAAGACGCCATAGCTGAGTAGGGTGTCGTGCGGAAACATGTCAGGCCAGCAGCGAAACAGCAGGCTTTCCAGCAACATAAAGCGGGTGTCATTGCCGGGGAGTTGCACAAACCGTGACAACTGGTCCGGCAGAGGAATGAGAATGTGTCGATCAGTAAATTCCAGAATGGCGCAAACGCCGCCTGATGGAATGAACGGGAACGGATGTTCTTCGTCAATGATGCAGGGCGTCAGTACTGGCATAACGTGACTGCGAAAAAAATTTCCTACCCAGGCAACGTCGTCAGTGGAAAGTGCATTGGAACCAACCAGATGAATACCAAGTGATTCCAGACTCAGTTGTACTTTGCGCCAGGTATCCTGTTGAGTTGTCATCAGGCGACGAGCCCGGGTAAGTACCGCGCGGTACTGTTGGATGGGTGTCAATCCATCCGGCGTGATGTACGCATCCTGCTTGGTTGCCGAGCGTTTCAGTTTGGCGACCCTGACAGCGTAGAACTGATCAAGTACGCTGGCTGAGATGGCTAGAAAGCGCAGTCGTTCAAGCAGGGGATGCTGCTCATTGTGGGCTTCCTCCAGTACACGCTCGATAAACTGCAGGTCAGAGATTTCCCTGTTGTTGAAGCGGCCACTCCCGGTTTCGACTGGCAAAGTAGTCTGAGTCGCCACCTTGTCAAGGATGCGACCTGTGACAACTGGCCTTTTTGGTTTTAGCGGCAAGCGACGCCAAAGTTTGGTGACCATCTCGGACATTACAGATCTATCTCCATCGCCATGCTGGCTTCTTTGGTGACATCGAAGAAGACGCCGCGCTCAATCACAATATTGCCGATGTGGCTACCGTAGTGCGCTGCGATGCCAACATCAATCATGATAACGCGATTATTGAGGCGCGATTTGACCCGGCCGCCAGTTGGCGTGTGGGCAATGACAATGCGATCTGCTTCATACATCGCCAGCATCTCAAGCAGGGGAGCCAGTTCGGTTTCGGCGTCATTCATAGCGAGGCCCCGGTACCAGAGTGGGCTGTCTGGACTTGATGCAAAACTGTCCTGGCCCGGCTTAACCGGACTCGCGAGTTCGCTGGCGATTCTGGTATTGATCTCCGCCAGCGGCGTGTGCGGCAGGTGTGGGTTGATCCCGCCATGTACAAAAAGCGTTCGGTCGATCTTGACGACAGCATTGTGTTTTGCGACCCAGCGCGCAATCTCGCCACCTGGTTCCCATAGTCGACGGTGTTCGACAAAACCTTGCGGATACTGTTGCATCAACTGATTGCGAAGTTCCTCATGACTGGCTGGTGGGGCTGCTGGCGCTGGCGGATGCTGCTTGAAGTAGTCAAAGACG
>CAYGNA010000559.1:0-2737 GCA_964351065.1 uncultured Pseudomonadales bacterium | reverse complement strand
TGAGCCTTGGTGCTGACATCACCTTGCGCTTGAGAACGCGCTAGTAAAAAATGGAGACCCCCCAGCTTCGCTGGGGAGGCCTTCGCGGTTTGACAGTTCCAGAAGTCTCATAGTAACTCCAAAGCGTGAGCCGCCAAGCACCACGCTAAGGAGAAACCATGAGACAGGTGAGCAGTTTAAGTCACACGCGATGGGAGTGTAAGTATCACGTCGTATTCATTCCGAAGTACCGGAGAAAGGTGCTGTACGGTCATGTACGGAAGGAGCTGGGAGATATTTTCCATTCGCTCGCGCGGCAACGGGAGAGCACGATCGAGGAGGGTCACATCATGCCGGATCATGTGCATATGATGATTGTAAGCGCTCCGTGATCGACGGCTTGTCCATGACGGCTCGCGTGATGTAGAGGCTTAGGCCTTCGGCGTTTGCGTGTACTGTGCCAGCGTCTCGCGATTGACCTGCCAGGGCAGCAACGCCTGCAACTCATCATCGCTGCTGCAGCTCGGCAGCATCGTGAACAGGTGCTTGAGGTAAGCATAGGTATTGAGACCATTGGCGCGTGCTGTCTCAATCAGGCTGTAGAGTGCAGCGCTGGCCTCGGCACCTTCAACACTGTGACTGAACAACCAGTTCTTCCGGCCCAGTGCAAATGGCCTGATCGCGTTCTCCACCAGGTTGTTGTCGATGGTTAGGCGACCATCGTTCAGGTACACGATCAGCCGCGGCCATTCCTTGAGCAGATAACTCACGGCTTTACCCAACAAGGTCTTGGGCGGTACATCCTGTTTCAGTGCCCACGCCTCGATCTTGTCGAGTAGCGGCTTTGCCTCGATCTGGCGTTTCTGCTGGCGCTCGTTGGGTAACAAGTCACGCCAGGATCGTTCCAGCGCATACAGTTTGTTGATCCAGGCTAAAACCTGCGTCAGCCGACCGGACGCTTTACCCTTTGGTTGGGCCTGCTGCGCTTTGATAAAGCGCCGCCTGGCGTGCGCCCAGCAGCCAAGGCCACTGATGCCGGGTTGCGCGAACACCTGCCGATAAGCGCCATAACCATCGGTCTGCAGGTAACCCTGGTAGCCGTTGAGTAACTTAAGTGGCACACTCGCACCCCGGCCCGGATCATAGTGATAGCGGATCACTGGTTGTGCCGGTGGACCGCCGCGCATCACCCACATCCAACTCTGGCTGTGGGCTGGCCGATTATCTTCATCCAGCACCTGCACGCGGGTCTCATCCATCTGCAGGACATCAAAGGCCAGGCATTGACGCGTCATCAGTTCAATCAGCGGCAACACCAGTTCACCACCGCGGATCATATGGGCCGCCAGGGTCTGGCGTGACAGGGATACCCCGATCCGCTCAAACTGCTTGACCTGCCGGTACAGCGGCAAGCCATCGTCATACTTGGCCACGGCGACATGGGCCAGCAGTCCCGCCGAGGCGATGCTCTTCGGGATAGGCTGTGCCGGCATGGGCGCTGTTGTTGGTACGGCATCCACACAGCAGGGACATTTGTAGCTGTGGCGCTGGTGTTCAATGACAAACACCTGGGCTGGGATGATGTCCAGTTGCTCACTGGTTTTGGTACCAACACGAACCTTGTCGGCACCACAATCGCTGCAGGTTTTGTCAGCCAGGTCATGTTCTACCACCACCCGTGGCAGATCAGCTGGTAATGGTTTGCGTTTAGCGACCCGGCGCGTATGAGCTGGCACGGTAACGGCTTCGGCCACCTCGTCGTCCGACTCAGCGGCGGCCTCAACGGCTTCCTGCTCCGCCTCGTTGAACAGCGCATACTGGGGTGATTGTTCGCTGCTGGCGGCAAAGCGCTCGGCCCGTGCCAAACGTTGCTGCTCTTGCAGCTTTGCCAGTTCAAGCCGGGCCTGGCGCAGTTCCTGCAGGTTTTGTTCGAAAGAGTGAAGAAGCTCTTGGATCTGCGTCTCAGCCACGTCAGGCTGATGACGGATGCTGTGAATCAGCTGTTCGGAGGTAATGTTAAGCTGCGCCGGCATGCGGCGCATTATAACAAATCACTTAGCCGACTGCACCATAGAACAGTCGTTGGTGCGGTGGAAAGCGGAAGATATCGAAGCCCGCAAGCAGGTAACCAAGTTGCTCACCGTTAAGCTTCAATATCTCGCCATCGTGAGCAAATGGCCAGGCAAAACGATGCTGCTCCAGGCGCTTGTTCCACAGACAAAAGCCGTTCCTGTCCCACCACAGGATCTTGATGCGGTTGGCGCCACGGTTCACAAACACGAACAATGACGGCTGCATTGGATCGAGCAGCATGGACTGCTGTACCAGCAGGGCGAGACCATCAATCTGTTTGCGGAAGTCCACCGGGTCACGGTGCAGGTAGACGCAAGCCTGTTCGGCAAACTGGAACATCAGAGTTGCGCCAGGGTGAGGAGAAGGTCACGCAATGCCATCTGGTCGGTGGGAATACCGAGACTGACGCCATTCGGTAGCCTGACCTGCAGCAGTGCCATAGGTGTCAGCGGTGACGCGGACACATCCTGTACTTTGAGAAATCCGCCACTGGTCTTGACCTCTGCACGGCGCATGCGTTGCCGCTCACTGTAAAGAGAATGAACGCTGACGCCATGCGCCCTTGCGTACGCCCGCAGGGACTGGCCTGAAAGTTCAGCGGCCTGCAGGTGTTCCTGATAAATCTGTTGCTTCTCGGTAAGGGTCATCGGTATCTCCGGTTAGAAAAGGAGATCCGAACATAGAG
>CAYGNA010000558.1:0-2743 GCA_964351065.1 uncultured Pseudomonadales bacterium | reverse complement strand
ATATAGCTGCCGACGAACTACTCTTAATAAAAATCCTAGTAATACAGATAAAATTAATAAAAAATCCGGCTCGAGCCAAACAGCGAACCAAAGCCTTCTCTGTCCGCAAATACGGCTGCAGCTTCTTCGCGGCTCAGAATGCGGGTACCTTTGAGGAAAGAACGGTATTCGTTCACCTCCAGGCCAACGCGGGTGGCCATGATGGAAATCGCATCCTCGCGGGATGCCGGATCTTTCAGGTAGTCAACGACCCGGTACCAGACATCTACAACCTTCGCCCAGTCAGAGCGGCGGGCAGCCAGGCTGACCGGTGACACCACGAGCAGGTCATAGATCAGACCCGGCTGGTCCGCTGATGTATAAATGGCTGTTGCGCCGGGTGAGGATTGCAGTGCAAGCGAAGAGCTCGGCTGCCACGCCACGATTGCATCGACGTCGCCAGAAGCCAGTACCTGCGGCGTTTCATTGGTTGGCACGTTCACCAGGGTCACGTCCGATTCTGCCAAACCCGCTTTTTCCAGTGCATTGAGCAGCAGCAAGTGGCTGACAAAACCGACTTCAACTCCTACCCTCTTGCCTTTTAACTGATCGACGGTGTTGATGCCAGCGCGCGCCACTATCATATCGTTACCATCACTGTAGTCAGTGATGATCACCATGACACCGCGCCCACCCGCGGCACCCGTCACCAGCGTGTCACCATTTGTCATGCCAACTGCATCCAGTTGTCCCGCGGCGAATGCGTCCATGGAGGCAACGTAGTCAAACCATTCGAACTCCACGTCCAAACCAGCCTCGGCAAACCACTGTTTTTCAATCGCAATTTCCCATGCCACCCACCCCGGCCAATCGCTGTAGCCAATTCGCAGGGGTTCTGCTGATACCGTTGATACCCACACCAGCAGGGAAAATACACAAACAGATAGATGTTTCATGTTGTTACCTTATGCAATCATCGAAGCAAACGCCGTTGAAACCTCGCTGGCGTATGCGTCAGCCAGCAATAGTTCCGGGCACCGCGACCCACGCTATTCATCACGTAAAACCCGGAGCAATAAGCGTGCCGTTCGACTGACCACGCGGGAATACGCAGGTGATCTGTTACCAGTCACGCTACATTCAGGGGCGCGGAGCACCGCCGCGGGGGCAGCATCACCAACAGTAAGAGAACGACAACGGGGCAACGGTTGTTGTGCCCCAATGTAGGGCCATGACCTGGCTGATGACCCATCTCGGCGCGTCGACCACGGGATATGGGCCGACAATGAACTGAAAATTACCGCCGCGTGCCAGAATGGGGCGTTCCACCGGTGGAAGGGGATTAGCGGCGAGGCGGGCAAACCAGACTCCCGCTATACTGCACAAAAAAGGCATGCGGGAGAAGTGATATGGCTGATTTGAAACTGGGTGTCCAGATGGGCTACTGGGGTGCGGGTCCCAACCCAAAGATGGTTGAGATTGCGCAGGAAGCCGAGCGGCTGGGTTATGACGCGATTTTCACCGCGGAAGCCTGGGGTTCAGATGTCTTTACCCCGCTTGCCTGGATGGGGGCTCATACCTCAAGGATTCGGCTGGGTACAGCGGTGGCGCAGCTTAGTGCACGCACGCCGGCAGCAACGGCCATGGCCGCGCTGACGCTTGATCATCTCTCAAAGGGCCGGATGATCCTGGGGCTTGGTGTGTCTGGGCCGCAGGTGGTCGAGGGTTGGTATGGGCAACCATTTGCCAAGCCGCTGTCACGCACTCGCGAATATGTCAGCATCATTCGCCAAATATTGGCACGCGAAGCACCGGTGTCGAGTGCAGGGCCTCATTATCCACTGCCATACACGGGAGAAGGTGCCTGGGGACTTGGTAAACCCCTCAAACCCATCACCCATCCGTTGCGTGCTGATCTCCCCATTTTCCTGGGTGCCGAAGGCCCCAAAAACGTCACCATGGCAGCAGAAATAGCAGACGGATGGTTGCCGCTTTACTACTCTCCCTATCGGCAAGAGGTTTACGCCGACCAGATCAAGGATCGCAAACCAGGCTTCGAAATCATGCAGGGCATCACCATCAATATCTGTGACGATGTTGAGAAGGGCCTGATGCCCGTCAAGATGAATCTTGCGCTCTACATAGGTGGCATGGGCGCCAAGAGTCGCAACTTTCATACTGAACTGATGGGGCGGATGGGCTTTGAAGCCGAGGCCCGGAAAATCCAGGACCTGTTCCTGGCTGGGAAAAAAGATGAGGCTGTGATGGCTGTACCCAGCGACTTTGCAGACGAGATTTCACTGGTGGGGCCTGTTGAGCGCATCAGGGAGCGCCTTGCCCCCTGGCGGGAATCGCCAGTCACATCCCTGATGGTAGGTGCCCGTAGCCAGGCTGATCTTGCAACCTTTGCTGATCTGGTGCTGGGCGCCTGACCAGATCAATCGCCAGAAACCCCGGATGGCCGGTCGATGTATTGATCTGTGAAACCTGACGGACGAAAGTGGTAAAATTCGGGTCCTTGTAAACAACGGACCCATGTATGAACCAGGAATATCGCAAGCATCTGCCGGGCACAGAGCTGGATTTTTTTGATACCCGAGCGGCGGTAGAGGACATAAAGCCCGGCGCATGGGAGACCCTGCCTTACACCTCCCGCGTGCTTGCAGAAAACCTGGTACGGCGCTGTGATCCCGAATTGCTGACGGCGAGCCTCGAGCAAATCATCTAGTTTCGGCAGGATCTTGATTTCCCGTGGTATCCAGCG
>CAYGNA010000557.1:0-2752 GCA_964351065.1 uncultured Pseudomonadales bacterium | reverse complement strand
TAACGTCAGGGGCACAACAATATCCCAGCCCAGCAGCGAGTGAGTGACACTGCAAACATTGTCCGCACCGCAGGCAACCAGTTGGCCCACAAACCACAGAAAGTAGTTGGGAATAGCGGCAGCAAACACAATGATGAACAGGGTCGGTACAATGATTTTGTTCAGCAGGGTCAGGTTACCTGCGAAACGCACCAGGGTTTTCACATTGTTCTGTTCTGCCGAGACTTCCTCGGCAGACACAAAGTTCTTATGGTTCATGAGGTCTCTCCTCAAAGTCGCCAGCGCGCAGGTGCTGGCTGAATTCAGATTGGGGGTTGTTCATCAGTGCTGAAGGGTTGCCGTCCTCGATGACCCGGCCCGCATCCATGACCAACAGGCGGTCGGTTGCTGAGAGTTCGCTTAAGCGGTGACTACACAGGATGAAACCCCTGTGCTGCCGGAGCAGCATTGTCATCAGGCGCCCCTCGGTATCCGCGTCTACCGCGGATAACGGATCATCCAGCACCAGGTAATCCCGGCCGGAGTAAAGCGCACGCGCGAGGTTCACGCGCTGCTTCTGGCCCCCGGAGAGATTGACGCCGGTTTCACCCACTTCCTCATGAATGCCGGCATCAAACAGGTCAATGTCGGCCGCCAGTTCCGCCAGGCGAATTGCCTGCATCACATCCGCTTCCGGTTGATCGGTCGCCAGGGCCACGTTGACCGCAAGGCTCGCATTCGACAGGTAAGCCTCCTGCGGCATATAGCCAATACAGTCGCGATAGCGCAGGTAAATGTTCCGGTGCCAGACATCGGCAATAACACCGTTGTTGAATTCCACGCGGATGGTGCCACCGGTAGGCTTGATCTCAGCGCAGATCAACTTGAGCAGCGTTGACTTGCCCGCGCCCACGCGCCCAATCAGGCTGATGTGTGTCTGCAGATCCAGGGTCAGGCAGAGATCCGTAACCGCCGGCACGCCCTCCCCTTCATAGGCGAAGCTCACGTTGTCAAAGTGCAGGATGACTGGCGTTGCGGTCGCGACAGAGGCTGGCCAGTCGGCCATCAGGGCATCTTCAATATCCGGATGGCTGAACAGCCGATTGAGCCGCGAGACGCACGCCGACGCGGAGGCATAGTTGATAAAAATATTTGGCAGCCAACGTATGTAGAGCGTGATGTGATTGAGCATCCAGATGCTGGCAAACAGTGTCACCATGTCCTGGTGCTCGCCCATGGCATTATTCGCCCAGATCAGCGCAACAATCGGGAAGAGCCACCAGCTGACAGAGACACCAAAATTGATGAGGTTGACGCCGTGCTGTTTGGTGGACGCTACAACCAGACGGCGGACATTGGCCGCAATCCGTTGACGCATCAAGGTCTCCCAACCCAGGTAGCGTAGCAGTCGCACGTTGGTGACCCATTCACCGATGACAGTAGACAGCCGGTCTTCCTCGGCCTTGATGACTTTTTCTTTACTGTGCACGTAACGGCCAAGCCAGAAAGCCAGCGGCATTGCACCAAAGCCGACAATCATCGCGATTAAGCCCGGCACACCCATGTATGACGCAATCACTGGCCCAAGAATAATCAGGCCGAGCACGCAGGGAATGCCGTTTCTGGCAATTGCGTGAAAGAAGTCGGCAATACGGTAAATGTCCGACGAAATGAGCGTCTTCAGGTTGCCTGTGGAAAAATCACGGGTCGCAAGCTGACCCATTCGCAGCAGTTTGACGTTCATCCTGAGCGTGACAAACGTTCGTGTGCAAACAAGCAACTGGTTCTGCAACAGCGCTGACCAGGCATCAACGATACGCATGGCCAATTGCGCTGCCGTAAACATCACCAGCAGCCAAACCGCGGCTGCCACCGTATTGCTGGCATCCAGTATGCGCTGGCTGACCAATACCGATGCGAGTATCAGCAGGGTGCCAACGGCGCGGCTTGCAACCAGCCATGACAGGTGATGACGGTAGGTTCGGACAAAGTCCCACCAGAAAGATCCGGACATCAGGATGTCGGGATCCTGCTCGCGAATCTGGTTGAACTCCCGGCCCAATTCCTGCGGCATTGCCTGGTTGGCAACCTCGGTGGTCGCCAGGAATTCGCGCTTCATCTTTGCTGGATTTGCAAAAATCGCCAGGTCAAACATGTCTGTCCCCTCAATCGTCATGTGGCCATGGGTGTGGCCCATTGAACCGGGGACATAAAAAAAACCCCGGTTGGATTGACCGACCGGGGTTTTTATTGGTTCTCCGGAAGGTCGATTTTTTAAGTCAACCCGCCGAATTTTGATAAGTTCGTCAGGTTGTGGCTGCGCTGCCCTTTTGTGCTGAAAAGTCTGCTGAAATATCAGCAGACGCAAACGCCGGGCGCACGTATCCCGTGGACAGCGCGGCAAATGTGATAACTGTGGGTAGTTGATATTTCATATTTTCAGGAATGGCTTTGTCAGGTATTGATATGGGGGAGCATCTTACCCATATGTCGATGAGATTCAAGCCCCTGGAGAAATGGCCTGACGACGGGTGAATGTTGCACCGCGGTATGGCGTCCAGATTGGCAACTGCGCCATTCGGTCAGGGGTAACATCACAATTTAAAATATATGCAGCCATGTCATGAAGATAGATCAAGCCACGAATAAAGATATCGATGAGATTTTTGCGTTGCTCTTGCAATGTAAGAACCGCTTGATAGCACAGGGAATTTATCAATGGGACTCAGAATACCCGGGTATAGGTGATATTGAATCTGACATTCTCAACGGA
>CAYGNA010000556.1:0-2760 GCA_964351065.1 uncultured Pseudomonadales bacterium | reverse complement strand
CCCATGCGAAACCTCCTCCTACCCAGCTAATACGTAGGCCTCTCTCCGCTACCGTGAAATACCTTTCGAGTTCATTCACCTGAATCCGACGCTGCTCAGGATGCTCAGAGAAAAGACGGGTACGTCACAGATGCCAGCGATTGAGCTACCGGATGGTCGTTTCATGACAGACACGACGCCGATGATCGACTTTCTGGAGCAGGCGTACAGTGCTCATCAGGTGATACCCGGCGATCCGGTTCAGCGTTTTGTCAGCAAGTTGCTTGAGGACTACGCGGAGGAATGGCTTTGGCGCCCCGCGATGCACTATCGCTGGAGCTATCCTGCTGGCCGTTACCTGTTGTCTCGCAAAATCGCCGATGAATTGATGGCTGGCGTGCCTGCGCCGGGCGTTCTGAAGCGAGCCATGATCCGTTACCGCCAACATGTTTTCTACGTTAAGCGGGACGGTGTTTCGCAGGCCACCTGGGCACATGTCGAGTCGATTTACCTCAATACGCTTGATCGACTGGAAGATGTGTTTCGCGCGCGACCGTTTTTGTTGGGCGACCGGCCGTCTCTTGCAGATTTTGGATTTTTCGCTTCAATGTTCCGACACTTCTCGCAGGATCCAACGCCGGCTGACATCATGCGTGAACGTGCGCCGGGTGTTTTCGAGTGGCAGGCCCGGCTCTGGCATGCGCGTGCCAGCGATATTCAAGGTGAGTTGCAGCCAGGTGTGCCCGCTGACGTGTATCCTTTCCTTGAGGATGCAGCCAACAACTACCTGCCGTACCTGAATGCCAATACGCGAGCGTTTCAACAGCGTGCGTCGACCATGCAATTCGATGTCGAAGGTGTACGCTACCTTAATGTACCTGTCAGTCAATATCGCGTCTGGTGTTTGCAGGAACTAAGGCGCCATTTTGACGAGTTGCCTGCTGCGGTTCAGCATCAGACGCAGGCACTGTTGGAACAAACCGGTTGTTGGGCGCCGTTCAGCGAGATTGAGGCAGTTGTATCTGGATACAATGTCGACCACAAGGCACCTTTTGCTGGTCAAAAAGTGCACTACGATAACAACTACTGAGAAAGCGAGCCGAACATGCTCCAACTGCACTTGGCACCAATTTCGCCAGCGGGGGCACGCCTGCTGCAGGAGCGATCGACTCGCCAGCTTCTCGGGCGACCTGGTAAACCTTGGAGGGTTTGTTGGCAGTATCGGCGTGCCTGGCTTTTCAGTTTGCCATCAATGCGCATAAGGTGAACTGTTCAAACACGGTTGGAGTAGGGTTGTGGTGTCCATCTAGATGATGGACGGTCAACTTCAGGCACTTTTCCGACTTGCGTTATTGTATAGACGATGCTTCTATTATTCTTATCTTCCAGACATTTCCTGGATCCTGATTAAGTGGGTGGAAATATAGCGACAAAACGATAGTTGATCGAATCCTGAGCAGTTTAAGAGTTACAGTGCGAAGAAGTTCCCACGGCGACTGCGATTTAACGAATGGAGCGGAACGGGTATATACCTGTTGTTCGGGCTTGGCTGGATACTTGGTGGCTACTTCATTTCGGATCTGCTGTATGCGCAGCGTGAAACGTCGCTGTTTGAGCTTTTCAAAGGTCTCGCTTTTGTCGCGATCACCGCCCTTCTAGTGTTTGCATTGATGGCAGTACGCAGGTCTGAACCTGCAGACTCTGAAGTAGAAACTGAACATTCGAACGACCTGGATCGCTGGCTGCAGATACGCCAACGGTCGTACTGGTCACTCATCGCGGCGGTTGTTTCTATTGTGCTCGCTATCTTTTTTGCAGTGTATCTTGGCTTGACGTTCGTGCGTGATCAGACGTTGCGGCATGAGGAAGAGGACACCAGTACCGTCGTTTACTCTGTCGCAGCACAGATTGGCGCTTCTCTCGAAACTGTAGATCTGATTTTGCGTAAAGTCGCTGAGAACAGGCTGCGGCATGTCAAAGTGCCTAACGCTGAACTTAGGTTGCTCCAGCAATCAGCGGATGAGTATGTTCGCGCCATCTGGCTGCTTGATAAGAACGGGAAAATAGTCGAGGACTTGGACGACGGGCGGATTGGAACTGATCATTCCGATAGAGAGTATTTTGCTCATCACTTGGAAAACGCGCCCACCGGGCTTTTCATCGGCAACTCGATGCTCAGTCGTTCAACAGGTGAACCTTACTTTTGTGCGTCACGCGGAATAAGGGGTGATGACGGGGAGTTCCTTGGCGTTGCCTGTGCGGCACTGGATCAGGCGAGGTTTGCCAGTTTCTGGCAGTTGCCAGCGGATCGTGAAATGGTTGGCGTATCTTTGTTGAATGAGCAAAACGAGGTGCTGCTCAGGAATTCAGCCAGTCATCACCTGACGGAAACGACGTTTAACTCGTTACGTCTGGAGACGGGTATTCCCACAATAGTGACAGTAAAAAATGCAAGCGGAGAGTTGAGTCTGGCAGCTGGGGTGAATATTGAATCATTTCCAGGTCTCAAGGTTGTTGTTGAGGTGCCACTCCAGGAGCGAATCAATGAACTGCGATTGTTTGTCAACACCAGCCTTGCCGGCTACCTGGGCATATCACTGCTTTTGTTTGGCATCCTTTATTTGCTGATACGGCAGTTTCGGGCCAGTGAATCACTTGAACGAAGAATTGCCATGCTGGCCAGTTATCCGTTGGATAATATCAATCCGATATTCACCGTTTCGCCCGGCGGCAACTACAATTTTCTTAACCCGGCTGCCGCCCGGCTGCTTGACTCACTGG
>CAYGNA010000555.1:0-2760 GCA_964351065.1 uncultured Pseudomonadales bacterium | reverse complement strand
CATCATCGCGACCCATGCTCACGAAGACCACATCGGGGCGCTGCCACACCTGATTAACCAGTTTAAAGTGCCAATCTACACAACACCTTTTACTGCCAGCATACTAAGGCAGAAGTTCCGCCGCGCCGGCATCATCAGCCCAATAGTAGAGGTGCTGCCGCCAGAGTCCATTACGCTCGGACCCTTTCACATTGACTGGCTGCCGGTGACACACTCGACACCTGAGACTCACGCACTGCTCATCGAGACATCCGTCGGGCGCGTCCTTCATACGGCAGACTGGAAAATTGACGCTGACCCGGTAATCGGCGACGCCTTTCATCCCTCGGCACTGGCCACGATTGCGAATGCCGGTATAGATGCCGTTATCTGCGATTCCACCAACGCCACAGTGCCAGGCCATTCCGTTTCAGAGGCAGCACTGGCTGGCGGCCTGACTGACGCGATCAGCGGTGCTGGCGGACGCGTGGTGGTCGCCTGTTTTGCCAGCAATGTAGCCAGGCTCCAGACGCTTGGGTCTATCGCAGCAGAGACAGGTCGTTATCTTGGCGTCCTTGGCCAGTCGTTGCAGACAATGATAGACAGCGCAAAAGCTTGTGGTTATCTGTCTTGCGCGTTCGACATCGTGGATGAAACACATATTGGCTACCTGCCGCCCCATGAAACACTCGTTATCGTCACCGGCAGCCAGGGAGAACCAGGGGCTGCGCTGCACCGCCTGGCGATGGACAACCATCCCCATCTCAACCTGAGCGCAGGCGATACGGTGCTGTTCAGCGCCAGGGCAATCCCGGGCAACGAAGATGCCATCGCCCGCATTGTTAAACACCTCTGCAAACGAGGCATTCAGGTCATCCAAGCCGATGATGCCAATAGACCAATACACGCCAGTGGCCACCCCTGTGCGGATGAGCTTTACTCGATGTACAAGTGGACAAGCCCCGGATTGGCTATTCCCGTCCACGGCGAGACAGCCCACATGGAAGCCAATGCACGTATTGCCGCCAGCGCGGGCGTGCCCGTGCAGTTGGTTGGCAAGAATGGCGATCTTTTTGATATCAGGGCATTGAGTGTGGGCACGGGCGCAGTTAAGGCAGGACGCATTCGCATAAACCGGTAACTGTCGAGAAAATTTACGCCCTCCGCGAGCGGCAAATTTTTGAGTCGCTAAGCCTATGTTTTTAAACGCTATCCACTTCTGGCACAGAGATTGCTGACTCTTTTCCTCCCTGAGTTTAAGTGTTGGAGCGTGTTTACGGTGCGAATTTTTGAGCAAAAACTGTCCAGGCTGATCGTCACCATGGCGCTGTTGATTGGTGGGTCAAACGCCCATGCTGTGCTGCTCGACGGTAAAGAATGGATGCAACTCACAGAAACCGTCAATTTTCACTACAACAACATGGCCAGCGCCTGTGACGTCAACACGGGTTTCTGTAACGGTGCCGTCACCAACCACCTTGGCAAAACCATCGACCTGACAGGTTGGGTCTGGGCCGCGCAAAGCGACATCGTTTCGCTGTTCTATGCGGTGACGGGCGCACCTGCGGGCACTTATGACAACGAGGTTGATGACTATGCAACCTCAACCAGTGTTGACAGTTGGGCTGCAGACTTTATCGATACGGATGGCGCGACTGGTCCGGATACGGGCTCCTTCTACGCCACTGCCGAAAACTCACCCAATAATTTCTGGGTTGCAGGTTATACCCGCACAGTGCTCGCTGATGGCCGGGTTGACCGGTCGTGGATTCTGTCCGCCCCAACTTCCAACCGGTCAGTGATTGGCAACCCAAATCCGCCAGATGCCGCGCGCAGCCACACCGCCGTGTGGCTTTATCAGGCGCAGTCAACAGCCGTCCCTGCCCCCACCGGAGCAGCGCTGTTGTTGCCGGGACTCGCTATATTGATCAGAGGCAGGAGACAGCGGACGATCCTTTCTCGTTAAACGAAGGAGTATCCAAGCACCTCGATCTAAAAGCGTTAGGCTGTGGGGTTGGACAATCCAGGATTGACGGTTACGATCATCTGCAACCACACCCCGTGAGAGTGACTTGGCTCCCTGGCATCGACGAACACTGATCACTTTGATGGTGCTGGTTCCAGCCGTTTCTTTCCTGCTGTTGAATACTGCCGTACCACGGTTTGCTGATGACTATTGCAGGCACGCCGACATTTTTTCACCCCAGGCAATCACCGCCGCGGTCGCTGCTGACTATGTGAACTGGACCGGCCGCGTGCCGGTTATGCTGCTCAATCGAATCGTGTTCTCGCTGGGCGAGGTTGGTATCACGCTCTTTGACACCGCCAATGTGTTGATGCTGGGATTGGCCCTCCTGCTCGTCATGCCGAACCGGGATGAACGCCTGACAACCACATTTGTGGCGATTTCCCTGTTCACTTTTTTGCTGTGGTTCTCACCCCATCGCACCGGAGAATTCCTGCTATGGAAAACGGGCGCTATCCAGTATTTCTGGGGTTGTCTCATCGCGGCCTGGGTTATCAAACCGCAGATCGACGCTGTCGTGCAGGGTCGATCGCTGCACTGGCATCCAGCCAGGATCGGTGTCTATCTTGCGCTCGCTTTTATCGGCGGCGCCTGGCTTGAAACACTATCTGTTGCTGTGGCTGCCGTGTGGCTGGTGCTACTTGCTCGATACGTGGCGAAGAACGGGAAACCAACACCCGCACCAATGTTCTGGGGGCTCATCGCATGGCTTGCCGGCACGGCGCTGCTGCTGGCGGCACCGGGCAACTATAAAC
>CAYGNA010000554.1:0-2768 GCA_964351065.1 uncultured Pseudomonadales bacterium | reverse complement strand
ATCTTGCCCCATGAGTCAAACCAATACCGGCTGTTCTACCCCCAGGTTCACTGCAACCCGCCTGGCCCCTGCTGCCGAACCCGAACGAGTCTTGTATCCACCAGCAGGAACACAACAAAAGCGAGCACCACCGAGAGGGCAAGCTGTGCGTGCACACCAACCTCCCCGGTTGACACCAGCAGTGTGCCGGCCAGCACCGGGCCCAGGGCACCACCCAGCGTTTGAGCGGCGGGTAGCAGAGCCAGAAACCGGCCGCTGGGATCTGCGCCAGCCGTGACAGCCATCAGAAACGGCAAACTAAAGTTCCAGCCAATGTTAAACAGGCAAAGCGCAGCCAGGAACACCAGAAATGTCCTGTCGAGGCTAATGAGGATCAAAAAAGCCAGGTAAAACAGCGCAGCAATCGAGAGTGCCCGCCAGGTCGACATGCTACTTAACGCTGAGGCTGCCAGCGAACCCACTACACCAACCAGCAATGACACCGATAGCGAAAATCCAATCTGCTCACCACTCAACGTGGAAGCGCTGCCCATCCGCTCAAGAAATGCAAAAGCGCCGTTGATCCCAAAAAAGTAAACCGTCATACCCACAAAACAGAAAATCGACAATCGATAGTAGGTCACCACCGAACGATCCAAGCCCACCACACCAGGCAGTGACTCGTCGAGATACCTAAGCGCCACAAAGCCCAGCAGCATGACACCAGTAAAAAAGGCGGCAATTCCGCCAATGCCGGCCGCCGGAAAAATCCAGGCAGGAATCGCAAACATACCGATGGTGGCCACCAGCACCTGCACGGTGATTGCGACACCAAAAGCCTTTAATGGCTCACTCGAATTGCCCAGGGCTACTAGTGTCGGTGCGAACAGTACAGGCAAGGCCACACCCAGGCAGATGAAACTCGCCACCACTGTGCCAAAAGAATCGGCAAAGACCAGCATGACCTGGGAAACAATGCCCAGCCCCAGGCCAACAGGCACGGCCCTGTGAAGTCTCACCCTGTTTGCCCAGAAGTAGGCGGTACAGAGCATGACAAACGAGCTAAGCAGCCCAGCCGCGACAATCGACCCCAGCGCCTGCTCGTTAAATTTGTAAACCTCAGCCAGAGCGCCTACGAGCACCGGTTGCAGGTTAAAAAACAGGGCACCGACAGCAGAGAGGTAACCCAAACCAAGCACCTGCCGATGCCGGACAAAATAGTTCATGATTGTCATCTCTTCGCGACTGCACCCGGTTTGGCCACCCCACTCGCTGCAGGAAGGTCTGCTGCCATTGTTACAGATGTCAGCATCTGTGGGACAAAGACTTTACTGCCTCACCAGAGAATTTGTACTTGGGACCAAATCCGGTACTCTCTTACCCTGACCAGATCCCTGCCGTAACAACTGAGGAGGCCTAGCGTGAAACAGGTGAACACATTCTGTCGGGTATGCGAGCCATCCTGTGCCCTGGTGGCCGAGGTCACTGACGGACGCATCGAATCCCTCAAACCGGACCGGGCCCATCCCGTGACCCAAGGGTTTGCCTGTCACAAGGGGCTCGCCATGCTGGAGATTCACCAGGACCCTGACCGACTGGACTACCCCATTGCCCGGTGCGCCAGTGGTGATGAACGCATCAGTTGGGATGATGCAGCCAATGGCATCAGCCAGCAGTTGGCTGCCATCAGGGAAAAGTACGGTGATCATGCCATTGCGTCCTACACCGGCAACCCGCTGGCCTTCAATTCGCTCGCCGGACCTGCCATCGGCTCGTTTCTTGTCAAGAACGGTATCAGGCGCAATTTTTCATCAGGTACCCAGGATTGCACCAACAAGTTTGCCGCTGGCGAGGCCATTTTTGGCTCCAGCACCATTCACCCTATTCCGGATATCGACAACACCGATTTCCTGCTCATCTTTGGCGCCAATCCCCGCATCTCCCACATGAGTTTTGTTTCCATTGCTGATCCCATGCAGGCATTGCGACAGGCAGCAAAGCGCGGCGCGAAAATCCGCTTTGTTGATCCAAGGCGAAACGAATCCGTGAAGGGTATTGGCGAGATTGTGCAGGTCCACCCCGATACAGACGTCTATCTGATGGCAGCAATGCTTCACCACCTGCACGCCACCGGTCAGTTTAAGAAAACGCGCCTCGCGGAGACAGCAGACCACGTGGACGAACTGATCAACTTTGTTTCACGCTATTCGCCACAGGCAGTGGCAGCCACTGTCGGCATCGACGCCGCCGCCATAGAAGCCCTAGCTAACGAATTTGCCGCGGCGCCGCGGGCGGCAGTGTACATGTCGACCGGTGTGAACATGGGCCGCCAGGGCACCCTCGCCTACTGGCTGATGTTTTGCTTAAGCCTGGTGACTGACAATTTTGACCGGCCCGGTGGCAATGTTTATTCAGAAGGATTCTACCCCGCTGCCAAGGCAGGCAGACTGCGCGACGACGTGCATTATGAACCCACACCGTTTGGCGACGTGCGCCGCATTCGTGGTTCCCTGCCCGGCAACCTGATGGCTGACATGATCCTCGCTGAAGAATCGCCGGTTAAGGCGCTGGTCTGCATTTCCGGCAATCCGGCTCTCTCTATCGGCGGTGGCGAGAAGATGCGTCGCGCGCTGGCGTCACTCGAACTTCTGGTAGTCATCGACATCTACGATAACGCCACCGCCCACTACGCCGACTATGTGCTGCCTGCCACCGACATGTTCGAACGTCCGGACATCAACCTGTGCGGCCTCGGTATGCAAGCGCAGCCCTTCGTGCAGTACACCAAC
>CAYGNA010000553.1:0-2772 GCA_964351065.1 uncultured Pseudomonadales bacterium | reverse complement strand
AGATGGATCATGGTGCCTGCCATGTACGACATGCCCGTGACGCAGGCGATAGACCACGCCATGTAACTGTCAGGTTCGTCCAGCCACAGGTAGAGCAGGTTACCAGCGATGCCGAGCACAATGGAGGCGTGTATCAGGTAGCCAAGCCTGATTCTACGGCAGTAAAGCGGATAGGTCAGGCTGCCCAGCATTGCGCCAAAACTGAACACGGACAGGAACTCGCCGAAAGCGATCTCCGAGCCCCCCAGGGTGTCCGTTAGATGCAGGTACAGGACAGACGTCCACAGCGGATTAAAATTCCACACGAACAGGAACAGGCCAATCACGGCGAGCCCCGGCATGGTGATGACTTCCCGGGCAATCTGGCGAAGGTCCTGTAGTGACTGCGCGGGTTCGGATTTTGGTTCTTTTACCAGCACAATTGCCATGCCAAGGCTCAGCGCCCAGAGACAGGCGCACAGTGCAAAGGCGAGGTCTGGCCGGCCGATTTCTGCCAGGTATCCGCCAATCACCCCCGTTACCAGCAGGCCAAGGTAAGCGGCTGTCCACTGCACAGATTGTAGTGTGCCAGTGAGACCCGCCGGCTGGCCCTCGGTAACCATCAGGCCGTCGATCAGTACGTCACCGAATGCCACCCCAATTGCGCTAAGTAGCAGGAGTGCCAGCAGGTAACTGCGCTCTGATGCCAGTACGGGCATACCGGCGAGTATTGCGGTGCCCATGCAAGCGCCGAGCGTTGCAAGAATCAGGTAATTGCGGCGGCGGGAGCCAAAGAGTGGGACAAAATCCGATAACAGGCCAAACAGGGGTTTGATCGCCCAGGGTAGCCCTACGATGGCCATAAACGCCCCAATCTCATCAGCGCTCACACCGTCTGTTTTCATCAGATTGCGGATTGGCTGGGCAATAACGCCAGAGCCCGGATCTCCCAGGCTTTGCACCAGGTACATGACGCCAAAGAAAGCGGCCAGCCCTGAGACAGATGTCGTGTCGGACCTGACCATAGTCTGGTGTTTAACGATGTCAAAAGGTGGCGGATTATGCGCGGCACCCATAGGTCTCAGCAATAGAATCTTTGTGGCAGCGGACGTTTTTCGGCGCGAGCCCGGACCAGCAGGTGGTGGTATCATTTTTGACCTGATCACCTTCAGCCATTGGGACCAACATTATGAGAAGAGCCGCTATCGTTTCACCCGTCCGCACTGCCGTTGGCAAGTACCAGGGGACACTATCGCCATTTAACGCGGAGGACCTGGGTGCGCTGGTCATCAGGGCCCTCGTTGAGCGAACGGGTATAGATCCGGAACGTATTGAAGAGGTGAGTTTTGCCCAGGGCTATCCGAGCGGTGAGGCCCCTTGCATAGGGCGCTGGGCAGCGCTGGCGGCAGATCTGCCGTTACATGTTGCCGGCACCCAGGTCGATCGGCGTTGCGGTAGTGGCCTGCAGTCGGTTGCGAATGCTGCGATGATGATTCAGACCGGTGCTGCCGATGTGGTGATTGCCGGTGGTGCAGAAAGCATGACAAATGTTGAGTACTACACCACGGCCATGCGGGGTGGCGCGCGCAGCGGTTCTGTGACGCTGCACGACCGCCTGGAGCGGGGTCGCGTCCGGTCACAGCCTGAAGCCCGCTTCGGTCACATTTCGGGCATGATCGAGACGGCTGAAAACCTTGCGCGTGAGTACCAGATCACGCGAGAAGAAGCCGATGCGTACGCAGCCCAGTCGCATCAGCGTGCGGCATCCGCCTGGGCGGAGGGTAAGTTCGACAATGAACTGGTACGAGTTGATGTGCCTGTCCGCAAGGGCGACCCGCTGGTTTTTGATCGGGATGAAGGGGTGCGTGCTGACACGACGGCAGAATCTCTCGCCGGGCTTCGGCCCCTGATGGGAGATGGCATAGTGACGGCTGGCAATGCTTCCCAGCAGAATGATGCTGCTGCAGCTTGCCTGGTTGTGGCTGAAGACAAGCTGGAAGAACTGGGTCTTGAGCCTACCGCCTGGTTTGTATCCTGGGCAGCATCGGGCTGTCATCCAGCAACTATGGGCATTGGTCCCGTACCCGCGGTGGCGAAACTCTTTGGGCGCACCGGGCTTGGCTGGCACGACATGGATGTAGTGGAGCTGAATGAGGCGTTTGCCTGCCAGGTGTTGGCCGTACTCAAGGGCTGGGGTTTTGCTGATATGGACAAGCTGAACGTCAACGGCTCTGGTATCTCGTTGGGACACCCCATCGGCGCAACTGGTGGCCGGATCATGGCAACCATGTTGAATGAGTTACAGCGACGTGAAGGCCGGTATGCGCTGGAAACCATGTGTATCGGTGGTGGGCAGGGTATTGCCGCCCTCTTCGAACGGGCAGCGTGAACCTGTCTGATGGCATTGTGCATTAAGCCCATTGCGTCCGATGATTATGAAACCCTGCTGGCACTGAACAGTGCCAGTGTGCCGCACGTCAACCTGATAGACAGGCATCAATTGGACGCGCTGGTGCAAATGGCGCATGCCCCGGTCAAGGTGGTGGACGGCGAAACTCTGGCAGGGTTTGTGCTTGCGCTGGCTCCGGGTTGTCAGTACGCGAGTGCCAATTACCAATGGTTTACCAGTCGCTTCGATCACTTCCTGTATATTGATCGCATTATTGTTGCGCCAGCGTATCGTCGTCAGGGGGTAGCGCAACAGCTCTACGAGCATCTGGCGGAGGAGGGTCGGCGAGCAAGCCTGCATCGGCTTTGTTGTGAAGTGAATGTCGAACCGCCAAATCCCGGCTC
>CAYGNA010000552.1:0-2777 GCA_964351065.1 uncultured Pseudomonadales bacterium | reverse complement strand
CGCAAAGTCCTCTGCAGTGGTAACGCGAGGTCCTTCTACTGCCATGCCGTTCAGCGCGACGCGTTCGAGAGTTGGGATCATCCGCCGGGTCAGCGCGGCGTCATTTTCAGTCACCGGCGTGCCTTCAAAAATGGTGACCTCTGCGGTGGCACTTGCGCTCTCGGCAATCGACGTTGCTGTCCTGCGAATGCGATCAAAAATCTGGCGGCGAGTCGGTTCATCGAAGGTCCGGATTGTGCCCTCCAATTCTGCCCTGGCCGGAATAATGTTGTTGCGCACACCGCCTTCAAATCGGCCGACAGAAATTATCGACGGTGTGAGGGTAGCGTCAAGCTGCCGGCTGACGATGGTTTGCAGTCCCAGCACAATCTGTGACGCGGTCACAATGGGGTCAACGCCTGCCCAGGGCATGGCGCCGTGGGTTTGTTTACCATTCACCACAATCTGGAAGCGATCGGAACTCGCCATGAACTGCCCCGGTCGATAACTGATAAGCCCAAGTGGTGCAGGGCCAACATGCAGCCCAAAAATGGCATCAACATTCTTGAGCGCGCCTTCGGCGATCATCAGCGAGGCACCGCCGGTTTCGCCCTGCGGCACACCTTCTTCAGCGGGTTGAAAGATAAACTTTATGGTGCCGGGGATCGACTCACGCATAGCAGCCAGTACCTCGGCTGTGCCCATCAGTATGGCGACATGATTATCGTGTCCGCAGGCATGCATCACGCCGACTTCCTGGCCTCTGTATTCACCCACGGCTTTGGACGCAAACGGCAGGTCGACCATCTCTTTCACCGGCAGGGCATCCATATCTGCCCGCAATGCAACCACCGGTGTGTCTGCTGAACCTCGCAGGATGCCAACAACCCCGGTATGTGCAACATCGGTCTGCACCTCAATGCCGAGAGATCGCAGATGATCTGCTACCAGCTTTGCCGTGCGAAATTCACGGTTGCTGAGCTCGGGATGCTCGTGGATATCCCGGCGCCAGGCGACCACTTTGTTCTGGACAGCGTTGATGAGTGACTCTATGCGTTGATCCGAATTTTCAGCAAACGCGCCGCGCGCAGTGACCAGTAGAACGACCAGAAGAAGTATTTTCATTTTGATGCCCCATGTCTTTTTTGCAAGCCTACACCATCTGATGACCGGGTTGGCACGGCTTTGGATCACACTGCAATCAACTTGCAAAACCACGCGGTAGGCGTATGGTTTTGTGTCATAACAACTTACAACGACAAAGGAGAGGTCAGCATGTCTGAAGCATTTGCTTTTCACGAATCCGATGGTGTTATTTCAGGGCCCGTCAGAAATCCACAAAATTCTGCAATCAACGCGGGTGCGGGCAGCATTCACGATAATGCAACCGCGCAGAAGTTGGGTTTTCGCGGCGGTACTGTTGCCGGGTCGCTGCACATGGAGCAGTTTCCGCCCCTGCTGACAGAGGCGCTGGGAAATGAATGGTTAAGTACCGGCAGCCAGTCGCTGTATTTCAAGTATGCAACCACGGATGGCGAGCCAGTCCAGGCATTTGTGCAACGCCCCACTGGTGCCACCGGAAATCGGCAGATCAAGATCTGGATGGATAACCCGGCAGGCGAGCGTATTTGTGAAGGTACCGCATCGGTTGGCGAGCCTGATATGGCCTCTGCTGTGCGACGCCGCATCGCAGCAGTGCCCGAGCCCGAGGACCTCCGCATTCTGGCGAACGTTGAAATTGGCAAGCCTGGACCAGTGGTGCCAACGCGGGTATCGCAGGAAACGCTTGATGGCCGACTTGCTGTCATTACGGAACCACTGGCGGCCTATACCGACGCAAGTGTGTTTGGTGAAAAAATCATCACGCCTGCACTGCAGGTAAGAATCATGCGACCGGGTGAAGCAGCGCTGTTACCACGTGATGGCAACTATGGTGTTGGCCTGTTTGGCGCGATTGAACTGCAAGCGCTCGCCGGCCCGGTGTTTGTTGAACACGATTACGTGACCACGGCGACCGTGCTGGCGCTCGGTTCGACGCCAAAGACCGAGTACTACTATTATGAATCGACGCTCATCGACCCGGCGACCGATACCGAGGTGATGAAAATGCTGATGATGATTCGTTTTATGAAGGCGTCGTCAAAGCTGTATCAATAACACTGCTTTGGCAAAGGCCGGAAAGGACTGGTGAGGAGTGGCGAGGGTAGCTATCGTCCGACTAACTCCGCCGCTAACGGCGAAAGTGTGAGATCTGTATTTCTTCACCCACGTTGGCATAGTCACCGTCTGCTCTTGCGGTTCTGAATTCACCCCAGCCAATCGAACGGTAGCGAGGCTCACCCATGTGCTGTAGCGGTGCATAGGTGGCTGTGGCTGCAGGATTGTAAAAGTATGCAGCGCTGTACCGCGCTACTGCATCGTTTGCCAGCACGCGGTGCAGTGGCGCCACGTAACGATCATTCGACCAGACCTGTACCACGTCACCAATGTTGATAATCAGTGCGCCGGGTGCCGGGCTGATGGTGTGCCAGCGGTTCTCGCGAAAAACCTGTAGACCGTTTACCTCGTCCTGTATGAGCACGGTCAGCGCGCCTGCATCGGTGTGGTGGTTGATGCCAAGGTGGCCATCTTTTGGTACCTCAACGCCCTCTGGTACCTCTGGCTGCGGGCAGACGGGATAATAGTTCAAGCGTAAAAAGCTGGTATGTGCAGGCTCAAACGCTGCCTGGAGGATTTGCGCCCGGGTGCCCATTGCGTTAGCTATTGCGGTCAGGAGCGCGCCAGCGATGCGCTCACAA
>CAYGNA010000551.1:0-2778 GCA_964351065.1 uncultured Pseudomonadales bacterium | reverse complement strand
GCGTAAACTCGAAAGTTCTGCTGCTGCCAAAGAGGGACATTACGGGGCCTGTCTGGCTGAAACTGAAACGCCTGCTTTGGCCAGCATTGATGAGCTTGATTTTTCCGTCTGTCAGCACTGCTTGCAGCGTCAGGTGACCCAGTGCAGAGGCGATATGCCAAAGCTCTCCCGCTCGCGAGACAGACACATGATAGGACTCGCCATGGTTATCAATGACGAGGGAGTTAACCGCAGCCTCATTAAGGCGAAAATTGGTCGCGGTGTCCCACACCGAGCCACTTTTGCCGCTGGAGAGCCTGATTGCAATTGCTGCGAGGGCCTCTAAAAGTTCATCGGACTGTGGTTCTGCAAAAACCCCTGTCAGGTGCTGGTCCAGGTAATCAGTCGGCAGCGCCCCTGCGCGAAACGGTACATGGTCGATGATGTGACACAGGAAGTCGCGGTTGGTACGTGTACCCGAAATCTCGAGAGTCGCAAGTGCGTCGCGCAACTTCGTGATACAGGCATCCCGGTTTGCACCATGACAAATCAGTTTCATCAGCATGGGATCATAGAAGACATTGACCAGGTCTCCGTGTTGTACCCCGTTGTCAATCCGGACATCCTGGTCTTCGACTGGCAGCTTCAGGTGAGACAGCCGACCTGTGGATGGCAGAAACCCATTAAGTGGGTCTTCACTGTAAATACGCGCTTCCATCGCGTGACCGTGCAGTGTGATTTCATCCTGGGTTTTTGGCAGGGGTTCACCTGCGGCGACGCGCAGTTGCCATTCGACCAGATCCAGACCGGTGATGGCTTCAGTCACTGGGTGTTCAACCTGCAGGCGCGTGTTCATCTCCATAAAGAAGAAACTGCCATCGGGCGCCAGCAGAAACTCCACGGTGCCAGCACCCGTGTAGCTGATAGCGGTTGCCGCCCTGATGGCGGCGTCACCCATCAGGCTACGCAGTTCCTCGGTCATACCTGGCGCTGGCGCCTCTTCTATAATTTTCTGGTGCCTGCGCTGCAGAGAACAATCGCGCTCATAAAGGTGGATACAGTTACCGTGGTTATCTGCGAACACCTGGATTTCCACGTGCCGGGGACCTGACAGGAAGCGTTCGAACACCAGTTGGTTATTGCCGAACGCGGACAGGGCTTCACGCCGCGCGGCAGTCACTGCGTCGCCAAGTTCAGTTGCTGACCTGACAACTTTCATGCCTTTACCACCACCACCGGCCGCAGGTTTAATCAACAAGGGATATCCTACCTGGAGCGCCGCCGAGGCATAGTCTTCCGGTACATCATTCACACCGGGTAACACTGAAACGCCGGCGTCAATCATGTGCTGACGCGCAACACCTTTGAGTCCCATGGTTCTGATCGCTGCTCCTGATGGGCCCACAAAGATGAGGCCAGCTGCGACTACTGCATCTGCAAAATCAGCATTTTCTGCGAGAAACCCGTAGGCGGGGTGGATTGCGTCTGCACCGGTCTCCAGTGCGGCACTAATTATTGCCTCTGCCTTCAGGTAGCTTTCGAGCGCAATCGGATTGCCGAGCGGATAGCGCTCGTCAGCAAGTTGCGTATGCAGGGCGTTTGCATCCGCATCAGAAAACACGGCAACCGTCTTGATGCCAAGCCGACGAGCCGTACGAATAATGCGACACGCGATTTCACCGCGGTTGGCAATCAGCAACTTGTTGATGGCTTGAGAGGGCACCATTACATCCTGAAGATGCCGAAGCGGGTAGCCAGAATCTCGCGGTTCAATGCTGCAGCAAGCCCCAGCGCAATCGCCGTTCTGGTCTGGGCAGGATCCAGAATGCCGTCATCCCAGAGGCGTGCGCTGGCGTAGTACGGATTACCCTGTGTTTCATACTGTGCGATAACCGGTTCGCGAAATGCCTGCCGTTCAGTCTCGGGCCACTGTTGACCCGCGGCCTCAAGGTTGTCTGCCCGCACCTGAGTCAGGACGTCAGCAGCCTGTTGGCCACCCATTACCGAGACCCGGGCATTGGGCCACATCCACAGAAAATTGGGATCATAAGCGCGCCCACACATACCGTAGTTGCCAGCCCCAAAGCTGCCGCCAATCATGACAGAGAGTTTTGGCACCTGGGCGCAGGCGACTGCGGTGACCAATTTTGCCCCGTGTTTGGCAATACCTTCCGTTTCATATCGTTCACCCACCATAAACCCCATGATGTTCTGGAGAAAGAGCAGCGGTATGCTGCGTTGGCAACACAGTTCTATAAAGTGAGCGCCTTTTTGCGCGGACTCTGAAAAAAGCACCCCGTTGTTGGCAAGAATCCCGACGGGAATGCCGTGGATGTGTGCAAACCCGCACACCAGCGTGGTGCCGTAGTTCTGTTTGAATTCATCGAGTTCCGAGGCATCAACAAGTCGGGCGATAACCTCCCGTACATCATAAGGTGTCGACAGGTCCGGGGGCACAATGCCATAAATTTCTTGCTGATCGTAGAGTGGCGCACGGGACTCGGTGAACGTTACCTGGGGCTGTGACTGTCGGTTCAGGTTGGCAACAATGCGCCGCAGAATCTGCAGCGCGTGACTGTCATTTTCTGCCAGGTGGTCTGCAACACCAGAAACTCTGGTATGAACATCACCGCCACCGAGTGCCTCGGCGGTTACCACTTCGCCTGTTGCAGCGCGAACGAGCGGTGGGCCTGCCAAAAAAATGGTGCCCTGATTGCGCACAATGATACTCTCGTCAGCCATTGCAGGCACATAGGCCCCGCCGGCTGTGCAGGAACCCATGACGGCAGCAAGCTGGGG
>CAYGNA010000550.1:0-2781 GCA_964351065.1 uncultured Pseudomonadales bacterium | reverse complement strand
GGTTAACAGGTGGAAAGACATCACTGGGCCAGGCAGGCGCTCGCAGGGTCGCCGTCATATCGCCCAATTCTTTTGATTCCCGGAACAGGACCGATGACTTGAATGACCCGGCTTCACAATCGATCTCAATACGACCATAAACACCCAACACTTCCACGGTATCCCTGGCCAGGTTGCCAAGCGGGGTTTGGGCAAAGGCCACACCATTCAACTGAACGTAGTCCGCCTGCGCTGTGCCCCACAGGAAAGGATAGCTGACCGGTGCCTCAGGTGCGCGCCGGTTCTCCGGAATACCGCTGTTCACCGGTGCGCCCTCATGTGCCAGGCGCCCGGCAACCACCTCGTTGAAGATAAAGCCAATCGCATCGAGCCGCCCGTGCCCATACAGCGTCTCGTGCCGATTACGCTCGTTGTACGCAACCCGGTCAGCAACAACTTCAACCAGCTTCTCGCGCAGCGCCATACGTCCTGGCGCACCTACCTCCAATCGTTCTGCAAAACGGGTGAACTTGGCATCATCTTCCAGGGTTTTTGCCAGCGCCGCCGTCACATCAAGATTGAACTGCCAATAGTCACCCAGGGTGGGCGCCCCATCGATAAGCAATGTAGTGTCTTCATAGCGTACGAGGTTGGTATGACAGGCGGAACAGTTCAGGCCAAGCCATTCTTCACCCGTGTGCGGATTTGCGGCACGCGTAAAACCAATGGGCACCCGTTTCTCGGGTGGCATTTCGCTTCCGGACGACGTGGGCCAGGGAATGTAGCCGAGCCGACGAGTATTGTCAGCGTCGATAAAGAGTGGCTGTGAATCTGACTGCTCAAGATGGAGAAACCACTCGAACGGCATGATTTCTGAACCCTGTCCGAGCAGCCAGAACCGTTCGCGCTCTTCCCAGGTCCAACCCTGCTCGAGATAGGTGTACTTGATGTCCGCGTCTGCGCGCGCCGAAAAGCTGGCACCCAGCAATGACCATGACAAAAACAATGACAAAGACAGTGATAGAGGCAGACGTGAAATTCGCATCGGAATCAGCTTTAGACTGTCGTTAGGCGTTCTGCTTCCGCAACCAGTAGTAAATCAGTTGGCTACTGCCGCTGAAGAGCAACAGCAGCGCATACGTCATGGCGTCACCTGGGCCATATCCGGCAAGGGCAATAACCGTAAACGCGAGGCCAAGGGATACAACGAGCAATCCATTTCTGAAGGCTTTCTCATAATCAGGTACAGCGTTTTCGAGCAGGAGTTTCTGAATCGCTTCGCTGTCGGCACTGGTTTTCGCAATCTCGCGGCGAGTGCGGTTATCGGAAAGGGTCTTTGCCACGTAGACAATGGCAAGTAGAAAGGCGATGCCCATGACAATGGGCGTGATTTCTGCGGGCATGCTTTTTTCCTTGTTGTTGAGACCCCGCAGGAGAGTCTGGACTGAATCTCAGAAAAAACCAACACTTCGTCGGTTTTTTTTGACAACAAAACAACTATATGATCCAAGGAATCAATCAGCATGCCACTATCCAAATCGTCAAGTCACGGGGAGACTCCAGCGCGCATCTGCGAGATGATAAAACCTGCATCAATCCTGGCGAGTGCCAACATGAAAGTAGACACGGGCGGACAAACAACATCCACTAACCTCGCCCAGGTGGCTAAACGCGGCCAGGACCTGGATCTGGGCGGCGCATTTCGACTGCCGCCAGGCGACCCGGTGAGTCACTTTGGTGCCGGGATGGCCAAGGTGGTTGCCTCCAATCACTTCCTGACCGGACTGCCGGTTGAATTCGCCGCCCAACATACCGGTTACTTCACCGCACCTTATGCTGATCGTAAACATGTCGTGAATATCTCGGTAGACGAGCAGGCCAGGCAGGTCAATGTTGAACTCGATAATGGCGTGACCCGCGTCGCCCGCATGTTCAAATCACAGGGCGCAATCACGATTCCGCTTGGCAACGACGGGATATTCTTTGAACCCAGCGATGTTGCGCCAATGCCACAGCGGCAGCAGGACTGTCTCTGGCCCAACGACCCGGTTACGCCAACCAGTCCGGAACTGGCTGCCGCACTGGATGAAGCCTTCCAGACAGATGCCATGACAGCCGCGATGGTGGTGACCCATAAAGGCAAGATCATTGCCGAGCGTTACAATGACGGCATTTCCCTCGATACCCCACTCGAAAGCTGGTCCATGGGAAAAAGCCTGACCGCGACCCTTCTGGCGCTTCTCATCAAAGACGGCACCTATGACCTCTGGCAGCGAGCGCCAATTCATGAATGGCAGACCTCACGCGATCCGCGCCACGCCATTCGAATCGCCGACATATTGAGAATGTCGAGCGGCCTGCGTTTCCGCGCGATGCAGGACCCGGACTATGACCCGGCATTGGGTTATCCCGACCACCTGTATGTGTACACGGGTGGTATCAACGCATTTGAATTCTGCGCCGGTCTCGAACAGCAGTGGCAGCCCAACACCGTTGGCCGGTATCGCAACTGCGACCCCGTGCTTGCCAACTACCTAATCCGGCAGGCTGTGGAAGCGCGCGGCGAGAACTACCACGCCTTCCCCCAGCGCGCCCTGTTCGATTTGCTCGGCATCACCACCATGACCATGGAAACCGATCCCTATGGCAATTTCCTGACGCAAGGGTACGAGTTCATGAGCGCACGCGACTGGGCGCGTCTCGGCAACCTGTACCTGCAGGACGGTATCTGGAACGGCGAGCGCCTGCTGCCCGAGGGCTGGTGCCAGTTTGTTTCTGCACTCGCGCCCGCCTGGGTTGCCG
>CAYGNA010000549.1:0-2794 GCA_964351065.1 uncultured Pseudomonadales bacterium | reverse complement strand
CACCACCGATGCCCTTCTCGGCAAGCCCTCGCACGATAAGCCCTTCCAGTGGATCCACCTCGATATTTGGAATTCGGCTGAGCAGGTCGTTGAGATCACGATCAGTTTGCTTGCGCAGGTCATCCTCGAGAAAGATCGACAGGCTGTAGTGGGTGTCAGCCACGGTGGCGTCGAGTTGGTTGGCCGTGACTACAATTTCTTCAAGCGGGTTGCTGGCGGCCCTGGCCGGTTGCGTGTCATCCGCCTCTGCGAACGCCAATTGCCAGGCGAAAACGGTGAGGAGTGGAAGCAGGGAACGGAAATGGAGCATATCAACGTCACGTTTTTGTTATATGCACACTTGTACCCGACAAGCGGTAAAAACGCCATCTTCTTCTTCAGTACTTTTTGGCCTACTTCTGCGCTACTCGCTCAAAATGAGTCCGAACACCATCGCGTTCCCTGATGACATGATCGACCGTGTCAGTCACGGGATCCAGGACAAACGCGTACGTACCCAGGAAACCGGGCCGGAGAAATTCGTTGTGACTGAACGGGAGAATTTTCTGGGTCTCCACATAGCGCTGCCTCTCCTTGATCCAGAGCGTGTTATCCAGCGACAGGAACACCTCAAGTCGTATGAGGTCACTTGTTACAACCCCATCTTTGTCAGGCAGCGGATTAAACTGGTAATGACCCACGTATTTTTTAAGCGTGGCTACTGGCAGATCAATGGTCGCCGGCGGGGGCGGAACAACCTTGAGGTAAGTCTCCTCAAAATTTAGTTTGCGAATGGCATGAGTCACTTCTTGATTGTTATCCTGGAAAAACTCGAACTGTACGTTTGGCTCTGACGCGGGGTAGAACTCATTGAGGCTGATTGCTTTTAGCGTGGCGCTGATTGCATCGGCCAGCATATAGGCAAGATCGCCTTCATCATTCAGGTAGACGTGGTAGATTGCGCCGCCGCTGCTGTAGTAACCCTCGTACTGCGTGAGCCTTGCCTTGCTGACGACAATGGGTTTCCGGCTGGGTCCAGGTGGCACGTACTCGGGAAGATCCATCCGGGAAAGCGCATTGACCTGCAGGTCGATGGCCAACTGTATTCGCTTTAACCGCAGCTCCAAATCCGCGGGTCTGGCAGTTAACGGACGGAGGAGTTCTGTCTGTCGGATGTCAATCCAGTGATGGTCGATGGCGGTATCCAGGGCGGCATACAGTCCGGATTCGTCGCCGGTCAATCCCCTGGCGTAGGCCAGCAAAAAGTAGGTCTTCGATTGCCTGAATCCCTCGTTGATCATGGTGTCGAGGTTCTCACGAATCGTGCCTGCCAGTGCCTTCCCGCGAGCCTTTTCCTGGTCGGAGCCGTGATGAATCCAGAAATCTGCAATCTGAAGATTCCAGATGTTCTCGTAGTTGCCAGGCCTGACAATCAGTTCATTGTTCAGGTCAACGAGGTAGGCAGCGAGACTGTTGCGCGCAGCTTCACTATTCCCCGCGGTAAAATAGAGTTGGAAGAGGACCTGATTCAAATAAACGCTTTTGGGCATTTTTTCCAGGGCATCGCTGACTTCTGCATACTTCCCCTCGCTAATGAGCACCATGGAGCGAACGGGAGAGGAAGGCAGCAGAGCATCGTGACGTTCAGCCCAAACCCTCGCCTCGTCGAACAGCCCCAGTTGCACATAGGCCTGGACCAGTGAACGGTAAAACCGGTGATAACCAGGGTCTTTGACCTGCAGTTCCCGCGCTCGCCCGATAGCCTCTGCCTGTCTACCCACTTGTAGCAGGTTGCCTGCTATGTAGCCCTGGTATTGCAGCGCGTTGGCCGGATCAATCTGGATGAGCCTTAACTGATGTTTCAGGTTCGACACAAAGTCGCCACGTCGATGATAGGCCGCGATGAGTCGTTCATTGAGAGGTTTTGACATCGGCTCAAGCGCTTCTGCGCGCAGGTACGCATCCAGACCACGGCGGTATTGCCGCACGGCAGACTGATTCAGAAAATCGCCGTACCACATCCACGCGGAAAAATTCTTTTCGTCGAGGGCAATGGCTCGCTCGAAGGCGATCTCTGCCTCCTTGATGTTACCGGTCTCGCTCTGCAGTGATCCCAGCGAGGCCCAGACTTCAGAGGCGGCATCGTCAAGTTTCATGGCCCTGTCGATCAAATCCCGCGCCATGGGATAGGCGACGGCGCCTTTCATGTTCCCGTACTTGACCAGTTGAATGTAACTGTCAGCCAGGCCCGACAGGGCGGGGACAAAGTCAGGATCCATTGCCAGTGCCTCTTCAAAGAAGTCGCGGGACTTTTCGATTGACTGGGCTGTTCTCTGGTTCCATTCGTGGCGCCCCAGCAGATACAGATCATAGGCCGCCATATTCAGGGTAGGCGCCTGTTCAATTCGGCGCTTTTCTTCCGGCAGCAGGGTTACACGCAGCGCCTCGGCAACGGCTTCGGCAATTTCGCCCTGCACGGCAAACAGGTTGGTTGGGGTGAGTTCACGATCAAAAATTTCTGCCCACAAGTGTTCGTCCGATGCCACGTCGATCAGCTGTGTGTTGATTCGGACCAGGTTGCCGGAGCGCTGGATGCTGCCTTCCAGAATCGCGTCGACGTCAAGTTCGCCGCCGATCTGTGGAATTGTTTTTGTCGTTCCCTGGTATTGCATGACCGAGGTCCTGGACAGGGTTCGAAGCGTGCTGATGCGCGAGAGATGGGTTAACAGATCATCATGAATGCCGGCCGTAAAAGGCATGTTGGCTGCATCATTGCTGATATTGGTAAACGGCAGCACGGCAATGGAGGGCAGAT
>CAYGNA010000548.1:0-2799 GCA_964351065.1 uncultured Pseudomonadales bacterium | reverse complement strand
GGCCAGGGTTTCGTGGCTTTCCCGGGAAATAGAACCCAGACTCATAGCGCCAGTACAGAAACGTTTGACTATTTCTTTTGCTGATTCCACCTCTTCGACAGGAATCTCTTTGCCTTCTTTGAACTTCAGGAGTCCGCGGAAGGTGCAACGCCTGGTTGTCTCTTCATTGGTGTACTTTGAGAAGGCCCAGTAAGCATCTTCGCTATTGGTTCTAACAGCATTCTGCAGGCTGGATATTGCAGTCGGATCCCACATATGGGAATCACCACCACGACGCCAGTGAATGTCGCCGGGGTTGGGTAGTACAGTAATGACATTTTCACCACGGCTGGGGTAGCCGATCTCATGGCGATGCAGCATTTCGCGATAGAGACCTTCAAAATTGACGCCCTGGACCCGGCTTGCAGTGCCCACGAAGCAACGGTCGATAATGTCGCTGGCGAGACCAACGGCCTCAAAAATCTGTGCACCCTTATAGGATTGCAGGGTCGAAATACCCATTTTCGCCATGACTTTAAGCATGCCTTTGGCGACAGCTTTTTTGTATGCGTAAACAATCGATTCGTCTTCAGCATATTCGGTTGCGTCAAGCAGCCCGTCGCGTTTCGCCTGCCACAGGGATTCAAATGCCAGGTAGGGGTTAATGGCATCTGCGCCAAACGCGGTAAGCAGGCAGTGGTGGTGAACCTCGCGGGCTTCACCTGTTTCCAGGATCAGGCCAACTTTTGTGCGTGAGTAGGTTCTCACCAGATGGTGATGAACGGCGCCACAGGCGACCAGGGAACTGATTGGCATTCGTTCGGCTGAAATGTTCCGATCAGACAGCACCAGCAGGGAATAGCCCTGCTCTATTGCGGCAGTTGCCTCGTCGCAGATGCGATCAAGCGCCTCAAGCAGGCCGGCAGCACCACTTTCCCGGTCAAAAGTTATATCGATGTTGCACGCGCGCCAGTCGCGGTAATCCATATTCTTCAGCGAGGACAACTCCTCGTTGGAGAGAATGGGGTGCGGCACTTTGAGGCGGTGCACATGGTGCTCGGTGGACTCAAGCAGGTTAGCCTCGGGGCCAACAAAACACTCGAGCGACATCACAACTTCTTCACGAATGGAGTCAATTGCAGGGTTGGTTACCTGGGCAAAGAGTTGCTTGAAGTAGTCGTAGATCATGCGCGACTTGTCGGACAGACAGGCGAGTGCCGCATCGTTGCCCATTGATCCCAGTGGGTCACGTGCCTCTGTCACCATCGGCAGCAGCATAAATTGCATGGTTTCGATGGTGTAACCAAATGCCTGCATGCGGGGTATCAGATTGTCAGGGTTAAAGCCGTGATCGTCCGCGACCCTTGGAATTTCTGACAGTTCCAGCTTTTGCCTGGCAAGCCATTCACCATATGGCCGCTTGCGCGCATATTCCAGTTTCAGTTCCTCGTCGGGAATCAGTCGGCCTTGCTCAAAGTCGATAAGAAACATCTTGCCGGGTTGCAGTCGCCCTTTCAGCTTTACATTTGTCGGGTCTACAGGCAGTACGCCGACCTCGGAGGCCATGATGACCTTGTCATCATGGGTAACATAGTAGCGTGATGGGCGCAGGCCATTGCGGTCGAGTACCGCACCTATATAGTGGCCATCGGTAAAGACGATGGAAGCAGGTCCATCCCAGGGTTCCATGAGAGCCGACTGGAACTCATAAAAATCACGCTTCTCCTGGGACATGTTGGTATCCGATTGCCAGGCTTCCGGCACCATCATCATGACAGCTTCCTGCAAGGTGCGACCTGACAGCAGCAGAAATTCGAGCACATTATCGAAGGTGCCGGAGTCAGAGAATCCAGGTTCCACGATGGGGAAGAGTTTGCTGATTTCGTCGCCGAACAGTTCGGATTCAACGACGCCCTGCCTTGCCGTCATCCAGTTCTTGTTGCCCATCACGGTGTTTATTTCCCCGTTATGGCTCATGTACCGGTTCGGTTGCGCGCGGGGCCAGGACGGGAAGGTGTTGGTACTGAACCGCGAGTGAACCATGGCAAGGTGAGTTTCGAAGTCGGTATCAGTCAGATCCTTGTAAAACGGGAAAAGCTGGCTTGGCGTCAGCATACCTTTGAACACGATGACCTTGGATGAAAGGCTGCAAACGTAGATCAGATGTGATTGAGTAAGCTCAGACTCACGCCTCAACTCCGAGGTCAGGCGACGTCGTATGATGTACAACTTACGTTCGAACGCCTCGTTGCTCGCCTGGTTAGTGCCGACAAACAGCTGTTCGATTACGGGCTGGGCGGCGCGTGCGGCTGGGCCAACATCTGCACCTTCGGGATCAACGGGGACCTCTCGCCAGCCAAGAAAGTTCTCGCCTTCCTCTGCAATGATGCGCTCGATTGTAGTCTTACAGGTATGGCGCTCAGCTGCCAGTTGGGGCAGGAAAACGTTGCCGACGGCGTAATGACGTGGCGCCGGTAGTGCAATGCCTGTTTCAGCGGCCAGTTTCTTGAAGAACTCGTGCGGCAGTGCAGTCAGGATGCCGGCACCATCGCCGGTGTTTTTCTCGAAGCCGCAACCCCCGCGGTGATCCATGCGCGAATTGATGTGGTAGGCATCGAGCATGATCTGGTGGCTGGGCTTACCTTTGATATTGGCGACAAAGCCAACGCCACAGGAGTCCTTTTCCAGTTGGGGATCGTACAGTCCAGCTGCCTGCGGAAAACCGCCGGTATAGTTTTCGATATGATCGCTCATGTGCTTATCGCTTCGCTTCTTCGTCTGCCATGCAGGCGCACTGCCCCAATAGCGGTGCATCCAGCG
>CAYGNA010000547.1:0-2811 GCA_964351065.1 uncultured Pseudomonadales bacterium | reverse complement strand
G
Source organism: uncultured Pseudomonadales bacterium (assembly GCA_964351065.1). Taxonomy (GTDB): domain Bacteria; phylum Pseudomonadota; class Gammaproteobacteria; order Pseudomonadales; family Azotimanducaceae; genus JANQJA01. The sequence continues at coordinate 2,810 of CAYGNA010000547.1, read as the reverse complement.
TTGCAACCATACCGGTTGGATCCATCCCCAGCATCGAGATTGCAGCGTCGTTTGCATAGCTGATTCGTCCCGCTGCTTCTGTCATGAGTACCCCGTCAGATAGCCTGGTACAAAGTGACATTAACATCTCGTTGGCGTGCGCCAGCGCTTCGCTTGCCGAGGCGTCCTCGGCAGTGACCAGGTAGAAACCGGACTCCGAGGGTATGGCCTCACAGTTCAGCTTGAGGTGTATGCCGGCATGTAGCGGGTGAACGCCAAATTTTGCTCCGGAGAAGGGTACCTGGCTCGCGGCCGGAAAAATCTCTCGCAGGGTCTTGCCGACCAGTGTTACGTCACTGGCCTCGTGGATGGCGCCTCCCGCATCAACGATGAACAGTGCCAACCCCGCGGCAGATTCAACAGCTTTGAGGCGATCCCGGGCCTGGGTCAGCGAAGTTTCAGTTTTGAGTAGTCGGCTCTCCATTTCGCTGATGCTGAGCTGGTACCGAATCAGCTGCCGTCGCATACCCTCGCCAGGGAAAGGTTGACTTAAAGGTTGCAGAACCCGCATCAGTTTTTGCCAGGCCGGCGTTGCCAGGGATTGGCTGCCTGACAACAGCAGATGATATTCAGCTCCTTGTGGCAGGTGTTTGACTGATACCTCGACGGCGAGACCTGATTGATCCGGTAGCCCTGCAATCTGCCCGGCGAGCATTTGCTGGAAAAACCTGCAGGATGAAAATCCCGGTGACATGGTGAGTGTCAGCGCAAAGTGTTGTGAATTTTTCCGCTTCAGTGCCGTTGAAAATGGTAGTGCCATGGTAAGCAGGCCTGTCTCGCCAAACATGAGCCGAACCTGTTCAAAAGGTGTTTGTGTCAGGTGTGCGGTCGCATACATTTCAGCGAGTCCCGGGTGCTGCCATGCGGCTTTGCCCAGAGTAATCAGTTCGGCATCTGTCAGGTAGCTACCCAGGTTGTTGAACAGCAGTGCCAGCGTATTCCAGTCGATACTACCGGCTGGATCACACAACTGCTCCCGGGTAAACGGGATATGATTTAGCAGATACCGCTCCGGGATGTTGCGACGTGCGCAGTGGTCAAAAACCCAGGCGACGTACCTGCTGGAAACGATTCCATTCGTTGGCATTTTCGTCTCGTCCGTTGAGATCGAAACGATATTGTAAGGCTAAAGTGTGCAGCGTCAAAGCAGAGTCGGAACTGAGACCGGGCAGAGTCAGGGCAGAGTCAGGGCAGAGTCAGGAAAAGGCTGGCGCCGTATTGAAGCAATGGGTAAAGAAAGTTTAAAAAAGAGTTGAAGAAACCTCAGCGAGACTATTTTGATATCAACGCGGCAAGGCGCGCGGCCAGGCGCTGGTGAATGTTTTCGAACCCGCCGTTGCTCATGATGATGACATGTTTGACCCCACCCAACCTGGCCCGGCAGGCGGCCTCGATGATGTTGGCGGTGTTATCCATGATTTCCGCACCCTGGCCCAGTAGCGATGCCTGCATATCGAAGCCGATGCCTGACGGTTGGAACCAGATCACCTGGTCAGCCAGAACAGTAGCTTCCCGTAAAGTGCCTGCATGTGTGCCGCGCTTCATGGTATGAGATCGTGGTTCAACAATAGCGAGGATACGCTCACTGCCGACATGGTGACGCAGCCCGGCAAGTGTCGAGGCGATTGCGCTGGGATGGTGGGCAAAATCGTCGTAAACGGTTATGTCCTGATCCTCATAGATAACTTCCATCCGTCGTTTGACGCCCTGAAAAGATGCCAGTGCAGCGCAGGCAATGGAAGGCGTAACCCCAACATGACGTGCCGCAGCAATGGCGGCGAGTGCGTTCGCCACGTTGTGGTCACCCAATTGGGACCAGGTGACCTGACCCGCGTGTGTTCCTTCAACCATGACATCGAAACGGGTGCCGTCAGCTGACTGGTTAGCCGCAGTTATTGTCGCGTTGACCGTACTGCCGGTTGCGACTGTCAGTTGGGGCGTCCAGCAACCCATTGCCATTACCTGGTCAAGATTGGGGTCTTCGGCCGGGCGAATGATAAGTCCGCTGCCAGGGATCGTGCGAACCAGCAGGTGAAACTGTGCCTGGATAGCGGCCAGATCCGGAAAGATATCGGCGTGGTCGAATTCAAGATTGTTGAGGATAGCCGTCCTGGGGTGGTAGTGCAGGAATTTTGAGCGACGGTCAAAGTAGGATGTGTCGTATTCATCCGCCTCAATGACAAAAAAGGGGGTGTTGCCCAGGCGGGCGCTTTGGCCAAAGTTTGCCGGAATCCCACCAACCAGGAATCCCGGAGACAAGCCAGCAAAATCGAGTATGTGGGCAACCATGCTGGTGGTTGTGGTCTTGCCATGCGTTCCCGCCACGGCGATGACCCAGCGGCCAGGCAGCAGGTACCGACCCAGCCATTCAGCGCCGGATCGCCCCCCGCACTGATTCGCTGCACACAGTACGTACATTTCTCCATCACACCACGGCTGCGCACAGTCACGTCTGGGTTGCGCGAGAGCTTGAGTTCCGGAGTGTGCATGTCCGAATATTCAAAAAAGTTAAACCGGCGCACCTTATAGGGACAGTTGTTAGAGCAGTACTTCGTCCCCACGCAACGGTTATAAACCATGTCATTAAGGCCTTCGTTGTCATGAACAGTTGCGCCAACAGGACAAACAACTTCACAAGGGGCCGTTTCACACTGGATGCAGGCAACCGGTTGGTTGTGCACTTTGGGATTCTCTAGATCCCCTTCAAAGTAGCGATCAATACGCAACCAGTGCATTTCCCGACCGCGTTCTACTTCTACTTTTCCTACAAC
>CAYGNA010000546.1:0-2812 GCA_964351065.1 uncultured Pseudomonadales bacterium | reverse complement strand
ATTAATGACGACAGTTGTGATGGGCACACCCGCTCTCACCGCAGTTTCAATGTCCAGCCCCGTGTGGCCAAACGCCAGATCACCCATAAAATTGAGACAGAACTTTGAGGGATCAGCCAGCTTGGCACCAATCATTAGTGGAATGCCGTAACCCAGGTGGGTGGTCTTGCCCCAGCCGATATAACCCAGCGGGGAAGTCGCCCGGTAGAACGGCATGATCTGGTCGCGCGGATTGCCGGCATCGTGGGTCAGCACCGTGTTCTCATGGTCCACGGCCTTGTTGATTTCGTTGATGACACGATATGGGTTAATGGGGGCTTCATCCGAGTTCAGCAGCGGCGCCCATTCAGCGAGCCAGTCTGCGTGCCCGCTGGCAATTTCATCCACCAGTGACTGGTTCTTCTCCCGGCCCATTTCGCCAATGCTCGCCTTCACTTCTTCAATCAACATCTCAAGGGTAAGTGCCGCATCGCCGATAAGACCAATGTCGACCGTGTAATCCTTGTTGATATCTTCTGCCGAAACGGTGCTGTGAATGAGCGTCTTGCCCGCGGGAATGTCGATACCAAAAGTGGTTCGGGTCAAACCGGAGCCAATCGCCAGCACCAGGTCAGACTCGCCAAGCCACTTGAACACATTGCGCGGCGCCGTGCGATTGGCCGACCCCAGCGCAAGCGGATGCGCATCGGGGAGAGCACTCTTGGCCTGCATGGTAGTAATCACGGGGATCTGGGTAAGCTCGGCTAGTTCCCGTAACTGGATCGTGGCATCGGCATACAGCACCCCCTGGCCAGCCCAGATCACCGGCCGCTTTGCTGCCAGCAGCGCTTTGACTGCATCCTTGATGTCACCCGCTGACGGCGCGTATCTGTACACCTTGGAGCGTTCATAGTGCAACGCATGATCTGGCACATCACGCATCATGACGTCGGGATGCATTTCAACCAGCACCGGCCCCGGACGCCCATGCCGTGCGATATGGAAAGCTCGTTGGACCTGGGTCACCACGCGATCGGGTCGATCAATCGACAGTGCTGCCTTGGTGATGTGTGCATAGTTTTTGGTGGCAGAAAAGTTGGGCGACACATCGTAGTTGCGCAGCCCGGCACCCAGCGGGAAATAGAGCATGGGCACAGCCTCACCAAAAGCCTGGGCAATCCCGCCGAACGAGTTTTCAACACCCGGCCCGGACTGGGACGCGTAGATGCCCAATTGCTTGCCTCGTGTTTGCCGCGAATAACCATCAACCGCGTTGATAGCGCCCCGCTCCTGACGGAACACAATGGGCCGAATACCCACTTTCGCTACCGCTTCAATCAGCGGATTAGCAGGGAAACACCCCATCCAGTCCACGCCCTCCGCCTTCAGGCAGTGGGCTATCAAATCAAATCCGTTCATAGGTCTTCCCTCTTAAAACTGCGTTGCGTATCCAGGGCTCGTCAGACTTCCCACTCACCGACTGGCTGATTCGTTCTGCTGTTAATGATGTAGGACTCCAGCATCTCATGCAGGGCAGATTGCCGATCCTGACGCTGCCCCGTCTTCTCCAGCATGCGCAGTTGCCAATCTGCTCCCGACTGTTTCACACGCAGCCTTTGTTCAATAATGCCGAGATACTTGCCGGCTTCCGCCTCGCTGATACCGATACGAGACAAACCTGCCGCCGCCACAGGGAGCATATCCGCAATCACATCGCTGATATCCCGTTCGGTACAGCCAGACTGTGTTTTCGACGGCCATACAATACGTGCGCCCAGCCCATGCTGGGCAGCGCGATAGAAGTTGTACTCCGCCATCTGGAACGGGAGCGCAGGCAGCAACGCGTTGATATCAGTTTTGATACCTTCAGCCAGGCCAATCAGGAAAGCCGCGCCCGCAACCATATCAACTGGTGTGGGGCCAGCCGGCAACGCTCTTGCTTCTATACGCAACATTCCACCCGCGGCATCATCATAGATGGGTCTATTCCATAACCACACCGTTCCCTGCAGTAGCTTAAGCTCCGCCAGCGTGGGCACTTTGCCCGCAGCAATCGTTTCAAGCGGATCTTCGTCACCGCACACGGGCAGCAGGGGTTCATAAAGCCTGGCAACTTCCCGGAACAGTTCTGCCGCGCTGCGCCTGGCCCAGCCATAGCCGAAGTGGACGCGCGCTGGTTCATGCCAGCCGTAGCGATGCGCAACCCGGCAGTCGATTGACTGCTTGAACAGTGGCACCCGGGTCTCCTGCCACAGCTTGTGACCAAAAAGTGTTGGACTGTTTGCACTGATGGCGACCACCAGCGGCGTCACCAGCTGGAACGCATTAAACAGATCCACAAAGTCGGCAGGATTAACCCGGTAATGCACCTGAAAAGAGGTGTTAGCGCCTTCCAGGGTGACGTCGGTCATATCCAGCTTCAGCGGGTCAACCCCGTTGATGGCGATGTTGAAGTTCGAACCTCGGCGCCGGATCAGTTGGGCAACCAATGCAAAATAGCGCTTGCGGTTCGTGACAAAGCTCGGCCCAAAATGCGCCTGCGACAGGGTCGGCAGAATGCCAATTGGCACAATCCTGCCGCCAAAACCCTGTGCCAGTTCGTTGGCGGTCACAAGCCTTTCCTTGATCTCCCGCTCGGTTGCCTGGAAAGGACTTTCAGACACAAGGTAGGGTGTCAGGTTGTACTCAAGGTTATAGCGGTTCAGTTCCAGCGTCAGTTGTGGGTCATTTGCAACATCAAGAATTTCTTCGTTCTTCGGCAGCGGCAGCCCCGCATCATCGACCACATACATTTCGAGCTCTGCACCAAGGGAACCTGCGCCCAGCCCAAACT
>CAYGNA010000545.1:0-2813 GCA_964351065.1 uncultured Pseudomonadales bacterium | reverse complement strand
CCGCTTGGGATCGACTATGCCTGGGAAGTAGAGCACCACTTTCTGGAAGAATATTCGCATTCCTCAGCACCCGAAATTTTCCTCGCAGCGGCGTCGCAGCGAACCAAAAATATCCGCCTTGGACATGGTATCCGCCAGGTGATTGCAGGCTACAACCATCCGGCGCGAACCGCGGAGTGTATTGCGACGCTCGATCTCGTTTCGAACGGCCGGGTTGATTTTGGTACCGGTGAATCGTCAGCCATTCTGGAATTGGGTGGTTTCAACATCCCGGTTCAGACCAAGCGTGAACAGTATCTGGAAGCAACCGAACAGATTGCCAACATGCTCGCCATGGATCCTTATCCGGGATACAAGGGCAAGTATTTTGAAATGCCTTGCCGCAACATTGTTCCGAAGCCGGTCCAAAGGCCGCATCCGCCACTCTGGGTGGCCTGCTCCAATCGTGAAACTATCAAGATGGCGGCGCGCCTCGGTATTGGCGCACTGACGTTTGCTTTTGTCGATCCCCTGGAAGCCAAACACTGGGTGGATGAGTACTACAACATTATCAGGAGTGATGAGTGTGTGCCGATTGGGCATGCAGTAAACGCCAACATCTGCATGGTCACCAGCTTTTCCCTGCACCATGATCGCCAGACTGCTATCGAACGTGGTCTCGAAGGGTTTGAGTTCTTTGGCTATGCCCTCGGCTCCCTCTATGGGTTTGGCGAACATAAACCCGGCCGCACCAACCTGTTTGAAGAGTTCCGCGCACAGCGTCAAAAACGTCTTGCAGAGAGTCCGCTGGACATGAGTCAGGCACTGTCTGCAGAACGTGGTGGAATTGGCACGCCTGCAGACATGAAAGTGCATCTGAAAAAGTTTGAGGATGTTGGTGTTGACCAGGTGACTTTTATTCAGCAGGCAGGCATGAATAAACATGAGCATATCTGCGAGTCACTGGAAATTTTTGCCAGCGAGGTGATGCCCGAATTCAAGGCCCGTGAAGCTGAACGCCGAGCGAAGAAGGATGAAGCGCTGGCACCTTATATTGAGGCCGCAATGCAACGAAAAACCTACATGCAACCACTGGATGATGCCGATATCCCGACTTTCCCGGCGCTGGGTCGTTCGATTGTTGAAGGCAGTGCTGATCCCAACAAGAGCGCGTCAGGTTAGGACAACCATGGCTGGGGCCAGATCAGGATGCTTCCAGGCTCTCGGTCTTCTCCAGCCATTCTGCTTCGAGCGTCTCGATCTCGTCTTTCAGGCCAATCTGCTCGCGCAGCAGGCTCTGCAGCTCGTCTCCCTCGTTAGACTCATAAATCGCGGGATCTGACAACTTTTCCTCAACGTCTGCCAGCTTTCGCTGCAGCCGCTCAAGTCGCTGCTCGATGGTACCCAGGCGAGTCCGGATCTGGCGTGCTTCCCGATGGCTGATTGTTGGTTGCGGCGCGGGGCGCTTTAACGCCGGCGTCGCTTCAGCAGCGGTTGACGCCTGCTGCTTCTCTACTGACACTGAGGTTGCAAGCCTTGAATCGTTGAACAGCCTGCGCCGGTAGTCTTCCAGATCGCCGGTAAACACCTGCACCTGGCCATCATTCACCAGGATAAAGTTATCCACGGTATTGGCCAGCAGGTGGCGATCGTGTGATATCAGTACAATGGCACCTTCAAAATCCTGTAGTGCAACTGTGAGTGCCTGTCGCATATCCATGTCGAGGTGGTTGGTTGGTTCGTCCATCAACAGCAGGTTGGGTTTGCTGAAGGCGACCAGGGCAAGTGCGAGCCTTGCTTTTTCACCGCCGGAAAACGTATGAACTGGCGTCTTGACCTTGTCCCCCTGAAAGTCAAAACCGCCAAGGAAGGTGCGGATGGCCTGCTCTGGCAGTTTTGGGTTCAGTCTCGCCACCTGGGTAATCGCATTACTGCCAAGGTCAAGTTCGTCCACCTGGTGCTGTGAAAAGTACCCTGTCTTGAGATTCTGCCCTTCCTGCCGGACGCCGGAAATCAGGGGCAGTTCTCCGCGCAGCGTTTTCACGAGGGTCGACTTGCCCGCGCCGTTGTGCCCCAGCAATCCGATCCGGTCACCCGGTTCCAGACTGAGTCGAACGTCACGCAGCACAACGAGATTGCCGTAACCAAGATTTGCCTGATCGAGTGATAACAGTGGCGATGAGGTGCGCTCGGCGCCGGGGATGACAAAATGGAAAGGGGAATCTATGTGCGCAGGCGCAATGAGTTCCATGCGTTCGAGCGCTTTGATGCGGCTTTGCGCCTGCCTGGCTTTAGTCGCCTTGGCACGAAAGCGGCGGACAAAGTCCTGCATGTGCCTGATCTCACGCTGCTGTTTATCATAGCTGCTTTGCTGTTCTGCCATGCGTTCCGCCTTGACGCGCTCAAACCGGGAGTAGTTGCCGGTGAACAGCTCTATTCGCTTCTGCTGCAAATACGCAATACCGTCCACGGTTTCATCAAGAAACTCCCTGTCGTGGGAGATCAGGAGCAGGGTGCCCTGGTAACGCTTGATCCATTCACCCAACCAGAGAATGGCATCCAGATCCAGGTGGTTGGTGGGTTCGTCCAGCAGCAGCAGGTCTGACGGGGACATCAGGGTGCGGGCCAGGTTAAGGCGAATGCGCCAGCCGCCAGAAAACGCTTTCAGTGATTGGGAAAACTCGTGTTCAAAAAAACCCAGTCCAACCATCAACTGCTCGGCGCGTGCTTTGGCGGTATAGCCGTCAATTGCCGCTAGCTGGTCGTGCAACATCGCGATATTGTCAAACTTGCCGCTATCTTCGGCCTCGCGAATCTGGGTCTCGATCCGGTGC
>CAYGNA010000544.1:0-2821 GCA_964351065.1 uncultured Pseudomonadales bacterium | reverse complement strand
CCCCAGGGCAGGTTTCGTTGCTTACCATAAGTAATCTGCCTGGCAACCGCCGCACGACAACTTTGTTCCAGCAAGGAACTATCGTACAGGGGCATAACAAGAAGCGGCATCAGGGACTCAAACATCGAGCCGCTCCAGGACACCAGCACGGGATCACCACCGGCTTTAGTCAGCAAGCGTCCAAGGGCAAACCAGCTCTCCTGCGGGAGTTTGCCCTGCGCGATTGCCACAAAGTTACACAGCCGTGCCTCCGACGCCAACAAGTCGTAATAGCTGGTATCGCGAGAACATACGTCGACGTTGTAACCCACCGCCAACAAATGACTCGATCGGTCGTACAGCAGGTCGTATTCCATATTTGAAAAGTCGCCGGCTCTACGCGCCAGATCTTCTGCGTTAGCGAGGCGGCCGCGGATGCTGCACTGACCCAGCGCGATCAGTCGGCGCAAATGAAGCAGGCTGTCGCGTTCTTTCGCTGGTCTGTCTACCACCGCAAGTTGATCAATCGTTTCGAGCCACTGCGCCGTGCATTCGAGCAATTCCATCAGAGTCGGCATGCCATCCACATCCATCAGCGATTGCATGGGCACCGGAATATTTTCTAACGCCATCCAGGGCGCAATAGCCAACAGATCGTCAAGTCCATCCTGTGCCTGGCGCGCAACTGCGCGCAGCCACTCCAGCGTGATCGCGCCTTGCTCATCAACAGCCTCGGCTTCATCCCGCACGGCGGTCGCGCTGGCCAAACCACTACCAGTGGCTTGCAACTCCGCAACGCCACAAGGCGCCTTGACGCAGAGTGGACGTGATACCTCGGGACTGGCGCCATCTGACACCAGAGTCGCCGAGCGCTGTACGATTGCCTGCAACAGGCAGAAAACACCTGGTAAGGTAACTGGTTGCAGAGCAACCGCCTCATGGACCAGCGACCGCAACTCAGCCAATAGCGTCACATCAATGGATACCTCAACCACATTTTGCGCCCCCTCCTCATTGCTTGGATGCGGCGCAATCTGGTCGGCATCATCAGGACTGTTGGCAACCGCTGCAGGCACCAGATTTATGCTATCGGCCAGTCCCTCAAAGACGCGGGGAGAAATCACAGCCTGGGTCTGCAGTTCCAGCAACGCAGCCCTTAGGGTCAACAAGTGACCAGCGAGATTCCCACTGTCAACGGATGAAATATACCGAGGCTGCAAAGGCTGCAGGGTCTCAGTGTCATACCAGTTAAAAAAGTGCCCCTGATGCCGCTCCAGTCGGTCCAACGTAGCAAAAGTGTTGGCGCAGCGCGTGAGTAATGCACCGCAGGAGATATAACCAAAATCAGCGGCACTGACATTCGCCAGCAAAGCCATACCAATATTGGTCGGCGAGGTACGGTGCGCCGTCACTGGCCCGGGATGCTCCTGGTAATTATCAGGCGGCAGCCAGTTGTCCTTGGCTGTAACGAAGTAGTCAAAGAACGCCCAGGTTTTTCGTGCAATACGGCGCAAAAACAACAGCTGCTCGCCGCTCAAACCATGTTCATGGCGCGTCAGTGGTTTGCTTAGCCACCAGGAAAACAGCGGTGCCAATACCCATAACCCGGCAACAGGCAGTACCACAACAAGAAGCGACAGATTTACATACGCACTTGCCATCGTGACGCTAACTGCTATCGCAGGTGAGACCCACATGAATCTGTAAGCGGCGACGATATCAGCACCTTCGCCATCATCGCCGACATGCGACCTTTGGTGATTGACAACATTCCATTCCAGCAATCGCTTCCGAGCGCCCAGCACACGCCAGGAAGTGCGCAGAATAGCTGACAGATTGATCCATGCCTCGAAGGGGAGACAGGCGAAGCGAAACACTATCAGCTTTACGTTTTGACCCAATGAATGCAGTACCATCATCAGGTGCCGACTATATAGCACCTCCCGTGGTCGGCGCAGGCCATCGACCACGGCAGCCAGCAATGTAGGTATCAGCAATGTAGGTATCAGCAATATCGCCAGCACCACCAGTGTCCAGCGCAAGGGCTGCGCAAAGAAGAACCAGCCGACCAACAACAATGTCAGAGCAATGGGAACAAGGCTTCGGCGCAGGTTATCCAGCAATTTCCACTGCGATAACATGGACAACGGATTGCGCTCAGTCTCCCCATCCGGGCCAGGCACCTTTGGCAACAGCCAACTCGCAATCTGCCAGTCACCCCGAATCCAGCGTTGCTGCCGTGTAATATCGGTTTGATAGTGTGCAGGATGCTCCTCGTACAGGTGGACATCGCTCAGGAGCCCGGAACGAACATAGCACCCCTCAAGCAGATCATGGCTGAGAATCCGGTCTTCAGGTAAGCGCTGCCCCAGCGCAAATTCAAAGGCATCAATATCGTAAATGCCTTTGCCAATATACGATCCCTCGGCAAAGAGATCCTGATAGATGTCCGAAACCGAGCGGGTATACGGGTCTATACCAGGCTCATTACCACAAAGTTGCGCATAGCGAGAGCGATTCGCCCCCGATAGACTCGCGGCCATACGTGGCTGCAGAATCCCGTAACCACCCACTACACGCCGACAACCTTCATCATAGCGAGGCCGGTTGAGCGGATGCGCCATGGTCGCAATGAACTGCTGGGCTGAGTCCCTTGGTAGCTCAGTATCGGTATCCAGTGTGATGATGTACTTTACGTCGGACAGCGCGGCTACATTACCTGTTAGCGTACTGAATCGATTCCAGCCACCACCCCGCAGCGCGCGATTGAGTTCAGCCAGCTTGCCTCTCTTGCGTTCGTACCCCATCCACCGGTTTTCCGTCGGATTCCATCGTCGCGAAC
>CAYGNA010000543.1:0-2834 GCA_964351065.1 uncultured Pseudomonadales bacterium | reverse complement strand
CGACCCTCCGATTCAAGGCGCGCCCAGCTGCCGTTGCATTACTGGCAATGGCCGAGTCAGCGCCCATGCCTTCCACTTCGATGGCTACATTCGAAGGCAGAAGTTTGTGAATGATGTCAGCCACTTCCCGGGCTCTGGCAATGGACAAACCGACATTGTCACCATAATCTTCACGAGTGGCGGCAGACAGTGGCGTGTCGTCGGTGTGGCCAACCAATACCACACTTACGGTCTGATCTGTGCCAGCGTACTGAGCGAGCACACGCTCAATCTTGTGAATGTCGTGAAGCTCAATATCCGCCTTACCGAGATCAAACCGCACTGGTTCGATAACGTTCGCAATTCTACCGTCACGGGCAAGAGGCAACGCTGCTTTGGCATGATACGTTTGCATCGCAATTGCCGCGATTTGCTGAGCGGACCTTCTCGTTTCGCTGCAGATCTTGACCAGATATTCTGCATCCAATGGAATATGCTCAATACGCAGATCACCACCAACCGTTTTGTGGTGTCTCGATAGCTCTGCCTGGATACCGTCGGCATTTAATGTGAGACCATCGCCGGCACACAATAAGTCACTGGCTCGCATCGCCGCCGTTAAAGGAAAAGCACCCTTACTTCGAATCAGACCGTCGGCATGAACAATTAAGGGATCATCGCGATACTGACCAAAATCTCTTAAGAGCTTAATATCGTCACGCATTAGGTTGGTACGATCCGTGCCTTCTGCAAACAGATAGATTCGGTCCTGAGCTTCCAATACAGGATTGGCTGTTGTTGCCGGTTGAGCGAAAGCGTCCGCCAGCTGGATATGAATCGGTTCAATTCGATTGGACGGCATCACACGCCGGAAGATCACTCCATAGGCCATATCCGTGCCTGGCAACACACCGCCTGCAACAGGTAGCGCTTCTAGCAAACGAATCCCTGGCTGCAGCGGAAACCGGCCCTGATACCGAACGTGGCCTTGAATGCTGATCGTCGGAGCTGGCTGGTAAGCCGTGGCTTGAATATCCAGAACGCGATTCACCGATCCAAGTATGGCCGCCCGTTGCTGTTCAAGATTAAACAGGATCACTTCGTCTCGTGGCTGAAGCAGCACATCTTTGTCCATCCCGGGGAAGCGCAATATCGCCCCTAGATCCAGATAAATAACCTCTGTACGTCTAGTGCCCTTGGTTTCTCGGCTCAAGAGTGCAAAGTCCAAGTCTGCATTGCGTAATAGAACATCAGGGGATGAGACGAGATCAGACACCCTCATACCGGGCTGGTACTGATAACCACCAGGTCTTTTGACATGCCCGGTTAACATCACTACCTGATCCAATCGATCATCCAGCGGCATCACTCGCAGGTAATCACCGGCGAGGATTTTCATGGTTTCCGGAGCTGAAACTTCAGACAGATTCACAAGGGTACGATGGCTGTTGGTGACGATTCGTTCGATATAGGACTTATCCATTGAAGCTGTTGGCAGCAAACCACCCGCCATTTCCAACACGGACTGCAAAGACGTGTCAGATTTCAGCTCATAGATTGCAGGCCGCTGGACTTCACCGCCGACATATACCACGTCACCGATCGGTGGGACAAAAATTACATCATTGTGTTCAAGAGCGACATCATCTTGTGTACCGCCGGCTAACAACAGTTGATACATGTCGAGGCTCTTCACCAGTCGACCGTCGCGAAGAAGTTGAATGTCTCGCAAAGAACCACTGGGCTTTACACCGCCGGAGGCCAACAACGCATCGACAAGTGTGGCAAGCCCGTTAACGGAGTAAATACCTGGCGCTACCACATCACCGGTCAAGCGTACCTGCATGGCCCGAATCTCGCCCATGGTGACCGCTGTTTTGGCGCCGATGACGCGAGAGTCAAAACTGTCAACGATAAGATCACGCACTTCACGGAAAGATAATCCGGAAACAGGCATTGGACCAAACTCGGGAATCAATACCTCACCTTCCCGAGTGACCACCAGGCGATACTCAACGTTGCGCTTACCGTAGAGTTGAACAATCAGCGTATCGCCAGGCCCTACCTTATAACTCGGTGGCACAACCACATGATCGATGATTTGCAGCAGTTCGCCGCGATTGAAGATCTCATAGCCAAATTGAACCAGCTCCTGATCCAGTGCCTGAGTTTGACGCCGCTCTACCAGCGACAGTTCCCTGGTCTTGATCTCGGCAAGTTTTTCTAATGATGACGCCACTTCCTCCACCGCCTCACCGGAAACAACCTTTGAGGTTGCAACCCGAGGAAGTGGCTCGTCATTGCCTGAAGGTGCTGCCTTCATGTACTGCTGTTTTTGCGCGTACTGCAGGGTGTCCAAAATCGGCTCAAAACTGTCCGATGCGGATTGAACTGACGCTGCCAGTATACTCAGCGTCACGCTGATGGCGAGTTTGAGAATGGGTTTATGAATACGTTCGTAAATCATCATGGGTAAATCGACTAATAAGATTTACCTTATTAAGAGCAACCCCTATGCCACGAACGCTTAACCTTTTATATCAATAACTTAACTAAATACTCCCATTCAATTGCAAAAGAAGATTCGCAAATTGCGAAGCCCTTTATGCACATTGCAATTCATTCTGCGCTGCCCACGAAGGAAACTCGCCAGTAACTGAAGCCAACAATTGCGCATCTTTCGCAAAATGCATTTGCAACTTTGCGCGCTCCGACGCAGACAACTCAATGCCATCATCACTTTTCTTCACGTTTAGCTGTTCAAACCAATAGCGAATCACGCGGCGACGAGGCTCAGGAATACGATCCCAAAACAACTTCACCGGTCCAAAGTTGCGAATACGTTGCTTCAACTG
>CAYGNA010000542.1:0-2841 GCA_964351065.1 uncultured Pseudomonadales bacterium | reverse complement strand
CGGGCCAGCGCGTCTTCACTCGTGGGCGAGTACCGGCCCGCCGGATTGGCAACAACGCCACCCGACCAGTTGCGCCACGGCGTCGCCGCTGTATCGATCAATCCGAACGCAGGCCGTGCGACGCCGTAGAGTGCAGCGAGTACGCTACCTGAAAGAAACTGACGACGGGTGAACGAAGTCATTCGGATGTACCTGCCATAAAGTCAATGAGCATTGAAAAATCTGAGGTTTCACAACTCATGCAGTAGCCTAGCGGTGGCATGTTGTTAAAGCCTTCGAGGGTGTGTTGTAGCAATACTTCTTTACCCTGACTGAGCCTTGGCGCCCACTCGCCAGCATTGCCAATCCGCGGCGCGCCGCCTACTCCCGTTACATGACACAGGGCGCAGCTTTGCGACCACTTGCGGGCGAGTTCTGCCGATAGTTCGCCGCTCTCCTTCGATGGGGCAACACCGAGGACCTGAGCTGGTTTCTCCTGAGAGCCTTGATCACATCCTGTCAGGAGAAACCCCAAGAGTAGCGCCAGGGGAAACGGAACTAAACGAAACTGTTTCATAACCATCAAAGCCTGTAGATTTCATTGAGATCATAACTGCTGGCATGCCGGCCCGCTCTCAACCGGGCCCGCTACTGACCGGTCCCTGGACTTTGGCGCTCGATCCTGACGCCTGGAATTCGAACCGACGAAACTCATTCAAACAGGGTGGGCCCGGCACAACGTGAAGCACTGGTGGCTGCTTTAGTTCATAGACGACACTCGCGGCGGAGTAGTTTGTTTTTCGATTCGTAAGGTGTCGGCAGACGGGATTACTCGGGTCGCGATGAGACCTCAACGCTTCGGCGACTGCATCAAATCCCTCGTGCGTCATGGTTGCCTCAAGGTCTTTCAGGCGCACCACTGTATCTGAGCTTGAACCGTTGATGTTGAAGCGGTTGTCTTCGTTTACATCAGGGCTGTTCAGCGGATGGTTGGTATGAAACAGTCGGCCATCTTTCTCAGGAATGTACGTTGCGCCATTTGCCGAGCACTCGAACATTGCCGCGCCTGTGTCACTCGCAAGAATATAGTTTTGGCCTGAAGCGTGCGGCGCCGACCGAATAAAGTTGATCGCCTCGTTCAGGCTGTTCTGCTCTAGCAAAGCACGAACCATGACGTTGACCGGCAATCCATCAATCCTGGAGTTAAGTTGCCGGAGTGAATTGTTCACCACACCAAGTGGTGTATTGTTGAGGCCCATCAGCGCCAGCATACCGGTCAGCGAAACGACGTACGATTCAAGATCAGAGTTTTCGTGCTTGATATGTAGCAGTACCTGAAAGCCCTCTGTAGCGCCAGGAATGTCCATATTCTGGCCGGCATAGCGCGTATCACCGGCAACCGAAACAGAACTGCAGCCTCTTGCTTCCGGTAGGTCGAGGTCATACCCGCGATACTTTAAAAACCATTCGTTCTCGTCGGTTGAATTGAACATGAAGAAACCGTTGAACGGCAGGTTAGCGGCACTTGCCATGCCTTGCAGTTCTGCATAGAGACCGGGCGCCCATGTCTGCATCGCCTGTGCGATGCGAGTGTTTAGGACAAAATCTTCAGATACCTCTGCAACAGTTTTGCCCGTGGTCTTCTCAACCCCGTAGGCCCAACCTCCATACAGACTCGCGATTTTGTCACGGAACTGTTCGCCATGAACCTCACCGCGGTTCCGAGGCGTTCCACTCAGTTCAAGAACAGGCAGGCCTTCTGGCGTCATTTGGATACCAAATTTAACTCGATCAGGAATTGTTATACCCTGTCTGCATGAGTGATGCACTACCACACGATCTGCCGGATGGGTTCATTCTCCAGCAACAGGCGGATCCCGCCGAATTGATGATCGGACCTTTCTATAAGCATCGCGAACAGCCGCTTTCGATGTTTAGACCAGGGCAACGACATTCGAACCTGATGGGTGTCGTCCACGGCGGCATCCTCATGACATTTGCCGACTTCACGCTATGTTCTGGCGCGACAATCGTCACGGGCGATACGGACTGTATAACCGTGAACCTGAACTGCAATTTTCTCGCTGGCGCAAAGCTCGAAGTCTGGCTCTGCGGTGAAGCCCGTGTTACTCGAACAACTGGCCGACTGGTCTTCGTTGACGGTTCACTCTCAAACGATGGTGAACCCGTCGTCACATTTAGCGGGATCGGCAAACGAGTAAGGAGAGAACGTTGAATGATGACTGGCTAAAAGAGGGCGCCAAAAGTCATGCGCTGCATGTTCGTGCGCGGGAGGGATTTGTCGGCGCCAACACGCGACAACAAGTCTGGTTAGGGCCTTACCCGCCCTACATTGAACGTGGCGAAGGTTCTTACATTTTTGACGTTGAAGGCAATCGCTACCTCGACTTTACCAACAACCTTGGCGTCCTGATTCACGGTCACGCACATCCAGAAATCACTCGCGTCGCTGAGGAACAAATCCGTAAAGGTACGTGCTTCGCCTTGCCGACCCCGGAAGAACTTCCGCTCGCTGAGCTGCTTTGTGAGCGAATTGAATCCATCGAGAAAGTGAGATTTATCAACACGGGCTCTGAGGCAGTTGCTGCTGCACTCAAAGCCGCACGTGCATACACTGGTCGATACAAAATCGCGAAGCTCGAAGGCGTCTATCACGGTTCCTATGACTACGCTGAGATAAGTAACTATTCGAACCCGGAAAACTGGGGTAACGATCCCAATAGCGTGCCAACCAACGCGGGAACACCGCCATCCGTGCTGGAAGATGTCGTGGTCATTCCAGGCAATGATGTCGCTGCGAGCAAGCGCATCCTCGACGATCATGCGGATGAGCTCGCGGCC
>CAYGNA010000541.1:0-2842 GCA_964351065.1 uncultured Pseudomonadales bacterium | reverse complement strand
GAGAACGTGAGCGTCGCACGCGTCGCCTCTGTACCAATGTCAGGGCCATCGGTGATCTTCAGGGTAATGGGCTTGCCGGGGAACAACTCAGCGTAGTCAGCCGCAATGAAAATCTCACCATCAAAGACAAAAGCTTCGCCGAAGGTCACATCAAAGTCAGCCACACCAACCGCGATGCCGCGAATCTTGAAGATGCCGTTCAGCGTAAACTCGGCTTCCGACTTGATAGAGGCCTCGCCCAGCGTAAAGCCGTTGCCACGTACACTGAGGCCCGGCAACACAGTGCCGTCATCGCGAATGAACTGCTTCAGCGAGCCTGTCAGGTCGAGCGGAATAATCGTGATGGTCAGAGAGGTAACGCGTACCAGTTCCTGCGAGTCATCAAGGGCGGGATCGTAACCGAAGAAGATACCGGTACCCGTGGCGGTCAACACATCGGGGATATTAACCGTCAGTGTGTCAATGGTAATGCCAAACTTACCGGTCAGACTCACGTCCGGGATCGAGAACAGATCATCTGGATCCAGTTCGACCAGCACATCAAATGTGCCCAGCAAGCCGGCAAACGTAATTGATGGACCGGGTCCAGCAGGCGGAGGCGTTCCTGAGCCGGAACCACCTGTACCACCACCGCTGCTACCACTACTGCCAGTACCCGTGCCTGATGAACCGGTACCTGAGCTTGCCCCAAAGTCCAGCGAGGCAACATCAGCGCCAATACCCACCGTAATGACAAACGCCGGTGCAAGCTCACCTGCATCGTTAAATGCCTTGAACTGGAACCCGACAATGCCAATGGTTGGCGCCTGGATCAGTAGTGGGCCGAGGGACACTGAGAGCGTACCGGCAGCCTGACCACTTTGCAGGACAATCGTCGTCGTGGAGGCGACGTTACCCTGGCCTGTAATACCGTTAACAACAGCGTTATCCGTAAACGAGTTGGCAACAATACCTACAACCAGGTTACCTTCCTTGAAGATACCAATGTCGTTGTTAGGATTGCTGTCGGTAAATCGATAGCGGAACTTGTTGTCGCCCAGCACTTCCATGCTGGTCAGGACGCCGTCACCCAGGCCCGAGCCACTTACCGTGATTTCTGCCTGGGCATCCGTGATCGAATCAAGGTTAAGTCCGGTACCGCTCTTGTCCTCAAAGGTCACATCAATGTAGCCCTTTCGAGCGAGGATAGAGGCATCAACACTGCTGCCCGCCAGGGGGTATGCCAGCGTGGCAACCGGCGGTGTACCTGGCACCTTGGGCGTGGTGGATAGGACGACCGGTGGTAGCGCCGGCAGTGCAGGCGCGGCCGTTGCTACCTGCAGATCAAAGCCATAAATACTGAAACCGGTAAGTCGCGCATCCAGCAGTGAGAAGCCGTCGGTTGGATCAATGCTAAACCGGGCCGCGCCAGAAATACCGAATACTTCTTCACCATCAGAAAGAATGCTGAGCGACATAGTCGTGATGTCAACAAACAGCAAACCACTTGGATACTGCGTGGCAGATAGCGCGCCAGAGATACTGAATACACCGCTAACCGTGATCGTAACGCTACCTGAGAACGTCTGCGTATCCAGCGGGCTGGTGAACTTGATGTTGATGTCACCATCTGGTGTCGTGATTGTCTCATCAACAACCTGACCAGAACGGTTGAGCTTGACGCCTAGTGTGCCTTCAATCTGCAGACCATCCAGGCCAATGAACGCTGCGCTGCCAGAGGATGTCAGCGCATACTTCGACGGGCCAGTTGCGCCGTTCGTTTTGAACAGTACCAACGCAAAGTTGGCGTTAATGACTTTCAGACCGATCTTTTCGGTACCGTCATCGTTATAGATACCGAGGAAAGTAGAAACGCCTGACGCTGCAACCAGGATCTTTGTGGTTGTCGCTGTTACCTGTTTCTCAAAGGTAATGTTGCCGCTCAGCGAAACAAAACCGTCGATCTCGAGGATGATTGAGCCAGAGACACGCTGAACATTGGCCGCTGTGGTAAACAACACCTGCACTGAGCTATCACTGCCAACATGTACCGTCTCGTTGACGGTCTGACCGGTATTGTTGACCGCGACCTTGAGGACCCCAATCAGCGTGAGACCTTCAATACCAACCAGTTCTGCCTGACCGCCAGCCACCATTGCGTAGGTAGAGGTAGGCCCGGAGAAAAGGACCATACCAAAGTAGCCATTGGTGATACGCACGCCCAGTGACTCATCTTCCGCACCCAGGAAGGTGGTGATGTTGGCCGCACCAATCAGTAGCTTGGTCTGGGCGCCAACCGTCGCTTTCTCGAAGCCGAAGTCACCGGAAATGGTCACAAAACCGTCGATCGACAGTAGCACACTACCGGTCACACGCTGAACATCAGCACCATTGGCAAACACGATATTGACAGTATCGCCGGCGGTGCCAACCAGAATAGTTTCATTGACCGCGGCGCCAGTCTTGTTGATCTCGACCTTCAGACTGCCGATCAGTGTCAGTCCAGTAATGCCAACCAACTCTGCCGTGCCACCCGCTGTCAGTGCGTAGACCGACGGTCCCGCGCCGTCCTTGATCATGACCATGCCAAGGAAGGCATCAGTGATACGCACACCAAGCGTCTCATCGGGCGTACCCAGGAACGTGGTCACGTTGGCAGCAGCAACCTTGATTGTCGTCTTGGTGCCTGCAACCGCCTTCTCAAAACCAAAGTCGCCACTGAGCGCGAGGAAGTTGGATATTTCCAGAACAATCGAGCCGGTCAGCGCCTGAATGTTTGCTGCGCTGGTAAAGAGGATTTCGAGGGTGTCGCCCGGAGTACCGCCAGCGACAGATGCCTTCACAGGTGCTCCGCTAGGTGGTG
>CAYGNA010000540.1:0-2856 GCA_964351065.1 uncultured Pseudomonadales bacterium | reverse complement strand
CGTCAGAGCTTTAATTATTGTTTTCATTGTCTTTACCCTGCTCATAAGCAATAGAAGTCAGTCAATAACTAGCAGCAAAATTCGAGCCATGAAAATATATTGTTAAAATACAATGACTTAAAAATCGCCGTTTTTGATAGTGTAAATTTTTTCGACGTTATTTTGCCACACATTAGCCGTGGAACCCTGGGCGGCCCGGCCAAAGGCTGATCCCCTTGAGCGTCAGGGGCGGTGCAAACTGCCCCGGCAAAACGTCAGGGCAATAAGATGAATTAGCGGCAAAGCGCTGTTTTTAAGAGACTGCTCAGAAATGATCCGGGCAATGTGGCGCATGAGGTGTCGCGAACAGATGGTCTGCGCGCACCTGTGCCGCCTTCCCACCACGCAGTAGTCCCCAGGATGCCAGTGTTGATGCAGACCGGTAGCCACTAAACAGCAAGGCCAATGCCTTGATGTCGAGCGTAATATCCGGCGCCGCCTTTGTGGCCTGAACGCTGGCATTACCGTCAGAGACCGATACTTGCCAAATACCTGTATTCCAAGGGCATAAATCGTCCGCTGTTATCTCCATGACCATGTCACCATCGCTGACATACCCCCGACCTGCAAGCGCAGCCTTTGCATCAACCACCCTGAACCAGACGCCCTCGTTGTCTTTCTGCATCAACAAGCGGGGTTCAGCAAACAACTCTGGCGCCGGGTCATCCACTGGTGCATTCGCCCAGACGACTCGTCCAACAAGGTCATGTGAGGCAATAAACCGCCAGAGACTGCGATAGGCATTAGGCGTCAGCCAAACCAGGTCTCTAATCACAAAATTCTGCCCGCGCGACGGGTGCGTTACCCGTCTGTCACGCATGGTGTAGATGATATAACCCTGCACCACACCACTGGCAGCACGCGCCAACGCGATATGGACGGGGCCATCTTCCGCACGCTTTTGTAGCATGCCCGCACGCCAGAGCGCAGTTGCACGATGCAGGTACAGAAGACGCTCCTGCACAAAGCCGGCGTAGCACTGCTTCAAATCGTCAAAACAGCTATCGAGCGTCTCCCGCCGAACGACGAGATCCCCCCAGTCACTGTCAAAAAAGCCGATATCCACGGTATCCACTTCATAACGCCGCATGACAGTTGTCAGGGCACAGCCATAGCGTTGATAAATAGCCGCCTGGGATGCCCAGAGTGCCGCCACGGGCCTACCTGCGTCGCGCATATCAGCCAGACTCTGTGTCATCAGGCGGCGGAGCAGTCCCCGCCGACGGTACTCGGGCGAGGTGCCAACAGCCGAGATGCCGCCCATGGGCATAGCCTTGCCCACGGCCCGCATCGTAAACGGGATGGTACAAAAGGATGCTGCCATGACATCACCATCAAACGCGCACAGCGTCCATTCCGGTCGGTTGGATGCGGCAACCAGGTTATCTTCATCATCGCCGAAAGCACCAGCGTAGACATAGGCGCCTATCAGCCCCAGTTGCCCCATTTCCGCCTGGCTTGCTGCACGTATTTCGAAGGTCATGGTTTTGTTTCCCTAGGCTAAAATTCCATTGTACATTTCGAGGGCGAACGATCTGACGCAACGCCACGCAAGCACCCATCCAAGTCTCGGTCTTAACATAACAGAACCTCGCAGTTGATTGAGCCACGCCGGTTCCCTAGGTCCGCTTATTAAAGGATACCCCTCCCGGCACCGCTGGCATGCCAGTCAGCACGCCGAGAACGAGCAGAGTAAACACAACAAACCACCCGGCGACGTCAAATCCCAGGCCTACCGCAAGTGCGGCCACCGCTGCTGCACCAATCACACCGCCAAAACCATCAAAAGCAATGACTGCGCTCTCGCCCCCGGCCACATGCCGGGCCTGCTCCATGGCAGCCAGGTAGGGCCAACCGAGCGGCAGTGCGCAGATAAACAGAAAAAGCCCAACATATACCGCTGCAACCCAACTCGGTTGATGTAGTGATGCTTCAATCACCCATGGACCCAGCACCAGGGCACCGGCGACACCGGCTGCGGCGATGAAAGCTGATGCGGGCCAGGACACTCGTCTGAAAGGATTCGCAAAGAGCACCGCACCTGCCCCACTACCACTCAGCACCGCAGCCAAAGCCGTTGCCATCGCCTGTACCGGATTACCGATAGCAGCCTGACACCAGTAGACCGCAATAACCTGGATGCCCATCGTTGCCATGCCAATCAACAGTGACGACAACGCAAGCCTCGTGCTGCCTGGCCTGGACCTGCCGCGAAACATCAGAAGACAGCCTACCAGCAGCACAAAAGCAATGATCAACAGGGTCTGGCTAACCCGCTGAGAAGCCGACTCATAAAAGAAGGGCCGATCATCAGTCGCCGGCGCACCTGTATCTGATCGTCGAAAGCTAGGCACCGGACGAGCACCTAATGCGCGGGCTGCCGTCTCGGCATCCGCTCTCTGTGCTGCCGTAAAAGGCTGGGCGCTTGCAACCATGAGATAGGAGAACGGGTTATGCTCCACGGCCTCATGCCGGGTATCGACTTCGGCCAACTCAAACCGTATCAATCGTGTCGCGTCATGGTCAACAGCTGCCGCCAGTACTGCTTCCGTGTTCGCTGCATACGCCGTGCTATTCTGGATGACTGCGATGACTCCACGGCGACTCAGTCGAGACAGGTAGACCTCGGCGGCCTCTACCGTCAGCACTCTTGCGTCGACGTGATGGGCTCCCCGAAATCCAGCAGGCGCGGTCTGCAGCAACGTCAGCCCAATGTGATCAAAAGAAGCTTCTGCCGCCGAGACCATGAAGCGCCTGGCCTCAGCCACGTGCACTTCAACCCTAGGGTTACTCATCACCTCACCGGCCCAGTCATCC
>CAYGNA010000539.1:0-2862 GCA_964351065.1 uncultured Pseudomonadales bacterium | reverse complement strand
CAATCGCAACTCGGGAGGCACAGATTTCTGCGGTGCGCCTGTAGTCCTGAATACCCTGATCAATGCCCCGGATGAAATGAAAGGTGGCATCTCCCAGCAGGTCAGGGTAATGACGGCCGGAGCGGCGCCGCCAGCAGCGGTTATTCAGGGTATGGAGGCCATGGGGGTTGAGGTGACCCAGGTTTATGGGCTGACGGAAACCTATGGCCCGATGGTTGTGTCTGCCTGGCGTTCATCCTGGGATAATGAATCCGCCGAGACCAAAGGTCGGTTGAAGGCGCGCCAGGGTATCGCATCCATCATGGGTGGCGAAATGATGGTGGCTGACCCGGAAACGCTTGTGCCAGTGCCCTGGGATGGCGAGACCCAGGGAGAGGTATTTATGCGTGGCAATATTGTGATGAAGGGTTACCTAAAAAACCCGGCTACCACTGCAGCCGCGTTTGAAGGTGGCTGGTTCCACTCCGGCGACATTGCGGTATGCCATCCTGACGGCTATATACAAATCAAGGACCGCTCCAAGGATGTCATTATCAGTGGCGGAGAGAACATTTCCAGCATTGAAATCGAAGATGTGCTGTATCGTCATCCGGGCATTCTAGAGGCGGCTGTGGTGGCAAAAAGTGACGCCAAGTGGGGTGAACATCCCTGCGCGTTTGTGACCTGTAAGCCAGGGATTGAACTGACGGCCGATGAGGTTATTGCTTACTGCCGCGAGGAACTGGCCCGGTTCAAAGTGCCGAAGACGGTCATTTTTGGCGCACTGGCGAAAACGTCAACTGGCAAAGTGCAGAAGTACCTGCTGCGTGAGCAGGCTGAAGCTGCTGGTTAATTGGTTGCAGAGAGAAAAAAGCGCCAGATGATATTGGTCGCGTTGACACTGCTGACGTAATTGCCGACACGACTTGTTGGCAAAGTAGCGTAGCTGCTGACTGTCCCACCGGGCCAGTAGTGGCCCAGTCCTTCAACTATGGAAAGCTGTACTGTTACGTCATCGGTACACTTTGCCCACGCTGTGGTGCGCACCAGGTGTGCGCTGGCTGAAATACTGACCTCACAGCCGAACCGCGTTGCCCAGTGCTGCGCAGTTGACCGCGGTGGCGGCTTGTGGACAGTCAGGTGTTGACCATAAGTTACATCGCCACCCCTTACAGGATTGAGGGGGTCGCTATCGCCATACAGCAGCAGCATTGGCACAGGCACCAGTACCGCTGGTGCCGTGTCGAGCAGAGGTGCCCAGAGATGCCCGGCGACGCCTGCAACCGCATCAGCAAGACCAGGACTCTCAAGGGCAACGCGCTGGACCATCGCCGAGCCGCTGGAAAAACCAGTCAGGAACACTTTCGAAATGCTATAGGTGTTGCGGAGCCGTGCGACCAGTTCCTCCATGAACGCAACATCATCCAGATCCAGAAACCCTTCACCTATACGACCTGCGCCTTCATTAAAAGCGCGTCCCAGTGCATCCGGTGCAACCAGCAAGTAGCCGTTTGCATCGGCATGACCCCGAAAATCGCCTGTCTCGATCATGCGGGCGCTGTTGCTTCCGGTACCATGCAGTACGATGAGCAAAGGCACCGTTTCCGTGGACAAGCCTTTTGGCTCATACACCCGGTATGATCGCAGGTTCCCATCACTGGTTTTCATGCCCACCAGGGTTGTACCCGCCAGAGGATTTTCATCGGTGACCCTGAACGACGTCGCACAGCCCTGCAGCAGTGCGAGCACGAGAAGGAGAGACACCAGGCGCAGGCTTTTCATTCCAGGCTCACCTAAGCTCTTCCATTGTGATCATCCCTTGGTAACCGAGGAGCCATTATGGATTGGCTGAATGTGAGGTCAACGGCTAAATAAAATTGTGAATTCGCGTTAAAATGCTGTTTCGCTCGCCGGATTGAGGTCCATGGACGCAAATATTGAAATAACCCTGGCGAAACCTGCTGATTCGCTGCCGCTGGCACAGATGTCACGCGATCTGGTTGAGAGTGGTTTACGCTGGAGTTGGAAGCCGTCACGAATCCTGGCGATGATTAATGACCCCGAGTGTGTGGTCATTGTCGCAAATACACGGTTTGGTTTGGCTGGATTCGGGATCATGGAGTTTCATGATGTTCACGCACACCTCAATCTGCTGGCGGTCAAACCGACGCAGCGCAGAACCGGTGTTGGTCAGGCACTATTAGCCTGGCTCGAAAAATCAGCGATGGTGGCAGGGATAGCCAGTGTTCACCTCGAAGTGCGGCGCGATAACAAGGGTGCGGTGCAGTTCTACGAGTCGCTTGGATATGTCCCGGGCAAGACACTAACCGGCTATTACCAGGGTAGGGAAGACGCCCTGAAGATGACCCACCACCTGATTGAGCCCAGTCTGGCTGCGCAGCGTCCGACTTGAACGAGAAAAACTCCCCTCTTTGGCGCTGGCCCGAACTGTGTACGGCCTGCGGAATTCCGCTGGCAGATGGTCCTCCCGTTTCTGGTATCAGCATCGATTCGCGAACCACGCAGGAAGGAGAGCTATTTATCGCCCTGGCTGGAGATCCTGGTCCCCGGTTTTTTTCTTCAGGCAGCGCTGGGCGCGATGGTCATGAATTTGTTGATGCTGCTCTCGGTAATGGTGCAGCGGGTGTGATGGTGAGTCGGGATGAGTGGCGAGGCGCGTCATCACTGGTTGTGCCTGACACGCTGGACGGACTTTGGGCGCTGGGGCGCGCCGCCAGATCCCGGGCAGGAAGTGCCCGCATTGTTGGAGTCACTGGCAGCGCTGGCAAGACAACGGCGAGGCAATGGCTGGGTGAGATTCTGCCTGCATATGGCAGGACACACACATCGACTGGCAGCCTGAACAATCACTGGGGTGTACCC
>CAYGNA010000538.1:0-2863 GCA_964351065.1 uncultured Pseudomonadales bacterium | reverse complement strand
CCCCCCCAGGCCCCAGCAGGCACTCGGAGGTCCCCTCTGGCTGGAAGGCCGGATCACAGCGCTCGCCATCTTCTGACAGCTTGTCTTCATCAGAGTAAATCAGCCGGATATCAGGACGTCGCACCAGTAATTCCGCGACCCAGAAGAGAGCAAATGGTGACAGTGTGTCGTCCTGGTCCAGGAAGGTCACATAATCCCCGGTGGCAGCGTCCAGACCTGAGTTCGAGGCAGCAGAGACATTGCCGTTCTGTTTGCGATTGGTGAGCGTAATACGGTGGTCATCGAACTCAGCCACTATTCGACTCACGTCAACGCTTGTTGAGCAGTCGTCAGCAATACAAAGTTGCCAGTGTGGGTACAGCTGGTGGAGCATGGACTGTATGGCTGCCCGCAGAAACTGCTCGTTAGGATTATAGGTTGGGCAGATGACCGAAATCAGTGGCTGACGACTAAACTTTGCGATAGCAGCGGCTGCCAAATTGATGTCATCTGGTCCATACTCCCGTTCAACCCATTCGCTGTAGGTCAGCTGCGTTGGTGCCAGGGTCGTGCCCTGCTGCCGCTGCAACCGCAGATGAGCCACACGTAAACCGATACCCGAGATGCCCTCGCTAAACAGCACTTTCACTGATTTGCCTGCCAGCCGGATGAGCCCGCCCTCGTGGCGCAGGGCATCACCTACCAGTGTCATCAGGCTACGGGTTTCAGTCATCGGGAACCTATGGGATGCACTTCAGGCAGTTGCCAGGTCAGCCGCAGGCGCTGGGCGGTTAGGGTTGAAGTCAGCAGTCGAAAGGCGTGTGAGCATGAGCGCATGAGGATTCTGGTGCGACGCATTCGAATCCTGTGGTTTCTGTGTTGGACGGTGCCTCCGATTGTACGTGAATCTGGCGGCGTGATGAAGTTTGCCCGACGACTTGTTGAAATGATCCGACGTGGCGGACCGGGGCATACCGCGGGTGAATTATTGACCCAGGCTGCGCGCCTGCGACGGCATGACCCATCTGTCGACACGCGCTGGCGGCGCCTCTCGCGGCTCGCACCTGTTTCTGCCAGGACAGGGATCTGTCAACTTCCAGGCTGTCCAGTTTTGGTGGTGGATAGCCCACATTTAGCGGCCCTGCTCGATGCGATGACGGCAACCGGTGGTGACTTCCGCCTTATTGTCCTTGGCGATGGGGGCGCAGCGGGGAATGCCGCAGAGAATGCTGCAGAGAATGCTGCAGAGAATGCTGCAGAGAATGCTGCAGAGAGCAAAGGCCAATCTGATCCACGTGTCACGCTTGTTCCCGTTGGAGAGCATCAGGCTGTGCAGGAATTGATCAGCACGGTGGGTGAACATTACGTCACGCTGGTCGCGCCAGGGTTTCTGCCGGGCGAGAGCTGGTTTGCTGCCATGGCAGCGGCCATTTCAGGCGGTTGTACCGCAGCCTATGCTGATTATGAAAAGGCGGACGGTCGCTGCTTTTTTGTCCCGGACTTATCGCCTGCGTTGCTGGACTACTCCGGCTATCTGCCGGCCCTGGCTGTTCGCGCAGATGTTCTTGTCAACTGGCTGGAAGAAAACGCGACCTGGCAGACAAGCGACGCGATTAGTGCCCTTGTCAGCAGCAGTCAAAACGTCACGCACGTTTACAAACCCCTGGGCCGTCAGATTGGGCATGTGCCAACGGTGACGCCAAGGCCTTTGATAGGGAATCCGGCGGCATTGGTCTCTATCATCATTCCCACGCGAGACAATGCGGCGCTGCTGGAACAGTGTGTTTCATCCATTCGCAGCAGCGCAGTGGGCACCACGATTGAGCTGATCCTGATTGATAACAATTCGGTCGAGGAATCAACACGTCTGTTTTTGGCAACGCAGGCGGCCCTGCCCAACACCCGGGTGATAGCGGCACCCGTCGTCTTCAACTGGTCATTGTTGAACAACCTGGGCGCTGCCGCTGCCAGTGGTGAGACCCTGGCATTTCTCAATAACGATGTTGAGGTGATTTCACCGGACTGGATAAACAGGCTAGCCACCCTCGCGGCCGGCGATCGTGTGGGTGCTGTCGGGCCGTTGCTCCTGTACGACGACAGGGTCGTACAGCATGCGGGTATCGTCGTGGGTTTTGGTGGTTTTGCCGACCATGTCTACGCTGGCTCAACGATTGAAGAAGCAGGTGATAGCTGTTTTATTCCTGCGGATGTGACCCGCAATGTCTCAGCAGTAACCGGCGCTTGCCTGGTCACATCAAGACATACATTTGATGCGCTCGGTGGATTTGATGAGCGTCTGGCAGTCGCGGGCGACCTGGATTATTGCCTGCGTGCGTTAGCGACCGGGTACCAAAATGTGTTCGACGGCACCACGCGGCTGATTCATCATGAGTCACGCACACGCGCGCACGGCCTGCCTGACCAGGAAAAAGCCCACCTGCGGCAGTTGATTGGCGACGTGTTGCCAAACGGTGATCCCTACTACCATCCTGGGCTTTCGCTGCACAGCAAGTTCCCTCTGCTGTAAATTTTCCAGTCACCCTCGCCAGCGATGGTTGGGGTCAGGGGACGTACAGCTCAAAGTTCTCGTAGATCTTGGTCAGGTTGGGATTGTAGTAGGGATCCTCATGCAGCGCGGTACCCCAGGTGCGCCGCATAACCTCATGCTCGGTATCAAAGCGAATTCGTTTGGCGCCAGATTCATCAAGACCGCGTGATACTGACTCGTAGTGATAAAGCTCCGCATAAGGTGTCCACAGGTTGCGATAGCCAGCCTCGCGGACCTTCAGGCAAAAATCCACATCGTTGAATGCCACGGCGAGTGACTCTCGCAGGCAGCCAACCTGCAGGTAGACCTCTTTACGCACCAGCAGCACAGCGGCTG
>CAYGNA010000537.1:0-2866 GCA_964351065.1 uncultured Pseudomonadales bacterium | reverse complement strand
GGCCAGAGATTGCGGCTATGGGTGGCGCGTTTGTTGACCTGATGTGTGGTTCCGGCACTTTGCCACTGGAAGCTGCGATGTTGGCCGCAGACATTGCGCCTGGATTAAATCGCAAACACTTCGGTTTTCTTGGCTGGAAGCAACACAACCCCGCGATCTGGGAACGGCTGATGGCGGAGGCCAGTTATCGGCGGGACAAGGGGATCGAAGCCCTGCCGCCAATCCTCGGGTTCGACAATGATCGCCGGGTACTTGAGCAAGCCAGGCAAAACGCGTCGCGTCTTGGGCTCGACGACAAAATCAGTTTTGCCTTTCAGGACGTCTTCGACTTTCGGCATGATTTCCCGGCGACAGGCCTGATGGTTACTAACCCGCCCTATGGCAAGCGCATTGGCGAGACTGATGAGTTGCCGCGCCTGTACCAGGCGTTGGGTGATGTGATGAAGCACAACCTGGTTGGCTGGAAGGCCGCGGTTTTTACGGAAGACCAGGTGCTCGGTAAAGAAATTGGTGTGCGTGCCACAAAATTGCATACCCTGTTTAATGGGGCCATCGCCTGCAAGCTCATCCATTTTGACGTTGATCCCGCCTCGTTCTTTCGCGAAGACCAACTGCCGGCATCAGTCCCGGAGGAAGAACTGTCACCGCAGGCATTGATGTTCGGCAATCGCCTGGAAAAAAACTTGCGGCAGTTGCGCAAGTGGGCACAGCGGGAGCAGGTGTCTTGCTATCGAATCTACGATGCTGACCTGCCGGACTATGCTGCAGCAATTGACCTATACCATGCCGGTGAGGCGCGTTTTGTGGTTGTTCAGGAATATGAGGCGCCGCGCGACATTGACCCTGCCAAAACCAAACGCCGTCTGCGCGAAATGCTGACAGTTATTCGATCACACATGGACGTAGATGGTGATCACCTGTTTGTGAAGGTCAGGGCCAGGCAACGAGGCGAAAGTCAGTACAGCAAAATCGCGGCACAAGAGCGGTTTCATAGCGTTAAGGAAGGCAACTGCCAGTTGCGCGTCAACTTTGAGGACTATCTCGACACCGGGCTGTTTCTTGATCACCGCCCGCTGCGTCTGCGGTTGCATGAGGAAGCCAAAGGAAAAAACTTCCTGAACCTGTTTGCCTACACCTGTGCGGCCACAGTGCATGCGGCCGCTGGTGGTGCCGCACACACCACCAGCGTCGATATGAGCCGAACCTACCTGGATTGGGGGCGCGCCAACATGGTGCTCAACGGGTTTGCCGGCGACACCCATGAGTTTGTCCAGGCAGATTGTGTGCGTTGGTTGCAGGAGCAGCGCGGTGCCCATTACGACATCATCATGCTGGACCCACCCACCTTTTCGAACTCGAAGCGAATGGACTCATCCTTTGATGTCCAGCGTGACCATGTGAGACTGATTGAAGGTGCGATGCGACTGCTAAAACCAGGCGGCACACTCTACTTTTCGACGAATCTGCGTACTTTCAACCTCGCGGAATCAGTGATGCAACAGTACTCCGTTCGCGACATCACCAAATCGACAATTCCGCCTGATTACCAGCGGCGCCAGAACATCCACTTGTGTTGGGTGATCACGGCGTTAGCCTGATCCGCTACGGATCTTCTCCCGCATACCGGTAACGCGCTCAAAAAAGTGTGTCGCTTCCTCACTACTGAAAAACCCGCCGGGTAATGGGGTTTCTGCATCCCGGCTTCGCAGGAAGTACGCCTCAGCCAGATTGTTGGCACGATTCAGCAGCATGCCCAGTTTGCTGGTTACCGTCGGCAGGGATACCTGTTCTTCGATTGCAATAGCGATAGCGGCGGGCAACTGCCAGTCTTTCACGATGTCTGAACATAGTGCCGTGCCATGTGTTTGGAAAGCGCGAACGAGGCAACTGGCTGCGGGTACACCTGCAAAACGACACGCGCCTGCCAGTTGGTTAAACAGGGTGACGTTGCCAACCTCGTGTACCATACCGGTGAGATAGGCCTCGAAGGTCGAGACGCCCGATTGCGGCGCCAACAATTGGCAGATCAGGGCGCAATCCTGGGAGTGCTGCCAGAGCGCTGGCCCAAAAGTGGCAAAATCGCTGTTGCCGGTTTCGAGTATGGGGTGCATCACAGCGCTGGAGACTGCAAAGCGCAAGCCGTCCAATCCAAGAACTATAACTGCCCGGTGGATGCTGTCGATCTCACGCCCTGCAGGGTTGTAGAAAGCGCTGTTAACAAGTCGAAGCACGTTGGTGGTCAGCACGGGGTCGCGAGTAATAATTTCGACAAAATCGGTGGCTGATGCGTTGGGGTCCCGCAGGCTACGCAGGAACATCGGCACAACCGCTGGTAGCCTGGGCACGGTTGTGCGTCGTCCGTCAGCAGTCGCCAGCACTTTCATCTGTTGGCGGATGATTGTGGTGGCCTGATTGTCGGGTGTCGGCAGTGTCACGAGATTCAACCCAAGAGCCGAGCCCAGAAAAGCCATGTGCAGTAATTTTGCCTCGGCAGGGGAGAGCAACTCACCATCCGGAATCGCGCCTGCGTTACTGCGCGACTCGCTGATTGGTGAATCCTGACGGTTCGAGCCCGTTCGGCCTGACTTTGCCGGCCCTGTTTTGGGATCCTGACCAAACATTGTTTTGATGCGATCCAGCAGATTACTCATCGGGCGCCTCATGGTGGCTTCCATGCCGAACGCCAGTGTAGAGGCTGCGGGGAATCTATTGCAATGTGTCATGGCTTTGTTAGTTTGGAGCCCGCTAGCTGACCAACAATGGAGAAACGAATGATTGGTTACATTACTCTCGGCACCAATAACCTTGAGCGAGCGGGACACTTCTACGATCAACTGCTGACAGAACTCGGCGCGCAGCGGCAGAT
>CAYGNA010000536.1:0-2891 GCA_964351065.1 uncultured Pseudomonadales bacterium | reverse complement strand
CGCGACCCCCCACCTGCACACGCTCGAGCGTCCCGGAGATTTTGCGAGATATCTCTTCTGCATTTTTCCTGATGAGATTAAAGGTCCCGGAACCAACCGTACCCAGACCACAGATGCCAATGCCCACACGTGTCACGTTATTCCTCCGGCCCTACATTGATGTTGGCATTGCGGAACATGCGACGAATACCGCGCAGTGCCTGCCTGGTACGATGCTCGTTTTCGATTAGCGCAAAACGCACATGGTCATCACCATACTGTCCAAATCCTATGCCGGGTGACACCGCAACCTTTGCTTGCGCCAGCAGGTGCTTGGCAAATTCCAGCGAACCCATGTTCTGGAACTCCGGTGGGATTTTGGCCCAGACAAACATGGTTGCTTTGGGCTTGGCGACCTTCCAGCCGATGGCATTCAGGCCTTCACACAAAACGTCCCTGCGCTTTCGATACGTCTCGCAGATTTCATCGACACAACTCTGATCACCCTCCAGGGCTGCAATTGCTGCTACCTGCACTGGTGTGAACATGCCATAGTCGAGGTAGGACTTGATCCTTGCCAGCGCACCAACCAGAGTCGGGTTGCCCACACAGAACCCGATACGCCAGCCTGGCATGTTGTAACTCTTGGATAGCGTAAAAAATTCGACAGCAATGTCTTTGGCGCCCGGTACCTGCAGGATCGAAGGCGCCTTGTAGCCATCAAACACCAGGTCTGCATACGCCAGGTCCTGGACAACCCAGATCTTGTGTTCTTTGGCGACAGCAATCAGGCGTTCAAAAAACTCCAGTTCCACACACTGCGTGGTTGGGTTGCCGGGAAAATTGACCACCAGCACTTTTGGCTTGGGCCAGGTGTTGACGATGGCGTTTTCCAGTTCTGCGAAGAAATCCACGCCCGGCGTCAGCGGGACGTGTCGCACGTCAGCATCAGCAATAACAAAGCCGTAAGGGTGTACCGGGTAAGAGGGGTTTGGTACCAGCACCGTGTCGCCTGGACCGAGGATTGCCAGGGCAAGGTGTGCAATACCTTCTTTGGACCCCAGCGTGACGATCGCCTCTTTTTCCGGATCGAGATCAACATCGTAACGGGTCTTGTACCAGTTGCAGATAGCGCGTCTGAGCCTGGGAATTCCCTTGGACTGTGAATACCGATGGGTATCGTCACGGCCCACAGCCTCGATTAACTTGTCGACAATATGCTGGGGCGTCGCCTGGTCAGGGTTGCCCATCCCAAAATCGATAATGTCTTCGCCCCGCGCACGCGCCTCGCGCTTCAGCGCGTCCGTAATGCTAAAGATATAGGGGGGCAGGCGCTTTATTCGTGGGAAATCGTCGTCCATGGGCTCGCAGTCAGGTAAAACCGCGCATTCTATGCCAATTACCCGCCAATGTAATCCGGGGTATGGCACACGCTAGTCAAAACGCCCTTTTATCCCTTTCCTGCGCGGCTCGGGTACATAGATTCGAACCACCGTGCCACCAATCACCAGAAACGTTATCGATGCAACAAACACCCACAGGTAACCGAGTGACATCGCCAGTACACCGCCCAACAGTGGCCCGATGGTGCCCGCGACTTCCGAGGCGGTGTTGGCAATGGCAATTCGTGTAGGCAGGTCCTCACGGGTACCAAATTCCAGCGTCAGGTTCTGGGACGAATTCTGGAATCCCTGGACAGCCGCACCGATGCCTACAAAGACAAGTACCGTCACCCACAGGCCACCGGCAAAAATCAGTAGTAGCGTGGAAAGAACCCAGAGCGCAATGGACAGCAGGAACGTGAGCCTAAATCCCGATCGATCTGAAAGCGCCCCCCACATCAGGTTTGATACAGTGCCAGAGATCGTAAAGGCAAAGGTAACCATGCCCAATAACTGGCCGGTCAGCCCCAGCGATTCCCCCGCATAGAGGATGTAAAAGGGCATTGCCATTCGCCCCATGCTGGCCAGCGAACGGGCTAAAAAATAGCGGGTAAACGCGGGATCATCCCGGAGCAACTGGGGAATCTCACCAAGCCGCGCACCTAGCGACTGCTTCTGCCTGACTGTGGGTGGCTCAGGCTCCCGAACGGCAAGCAACATCAAAAGACCAATAGTGGTCAGGGCAAAAGCCAGCAGGAAGGTCCACGAGTAACCTGCTGACGTCGGGTTCTCGCCCAGGAGGTAGTGCCCGCCGAACCAGGCAACCCCTGCCGATGTAATACCCGCCAGAAAATTGCGCAACCCGGTCAATCGGCCCCGTTTGGATACGGGAATGACCTTGGACATCAGGAAGTTGAAGATCACACCCTGCATCCCCTGGAACAGGCCGAGGAAAGCCAGACACACCATGATGGCAATCAGTGTCGCCTGTCCGTCCAGCACAAAACCAGCCAGTGCAATGAGCAAGATCATGCCACGCATGACTGCCCCCATCAGGAAGCCAACGGGTAGCACCCGCTTGCGGTGTTCGATCAGATTGGCACCCACCATGGGTGTGAGCGCCATGCCCAGCGCCTGGATTGAGAGCGCAAAACCGACGGCCACCTGGGAACCGCCAGAAAGCAGCATGATGTAAGCAGGCAGAAAAGTTGGTGCGTTGAGCAGGCGAAAGCCCGTCTGGCCCAGCATGCCGTGCGCCAGGTGCGCAATAAAGTTTCGCGGCAGGTCGCGCTGCACCTGGATCTGATAACGGCGCTCGGCATGGCGCACCACCAGAGATTCGCTGCTCAACGGGTTTACTCCCAGTGGGATAATCGGGGACGCGGGAGTTTAGCAGAAGCGGTGGTGCCTCTCGACCGAAGGCCCGAGAAGCCTCACGATGTCTTCTCGACCGAAGGCCCGCAGGGCATCACGATGTCTTCTCGACCGAAGGCCCGCAGGGCCGTAGCGGAGAGATCCCGCTATCGTCCC
>CAYGNA010000535.1:0-2897 GCA_964351065.1 uncultured Pseudomonadales bacterium | reverse complement strand
ACCGCTACGGTCGCGGAGAAACGCCGTAGTGCGTTCTTTCGTCTAGCTGACCAGTTTCAGACAAAATCAGCCTGCGCCATCGCCATGGCCGAAGCACTTGAGTCAGGCATTTCTGATCTGGCATTCACCAACACCTACCGGGTGCCTTTCCAATTCTCCCGCTTTGTGAAACAGCACCTGAAGCTAGGTACCTTTGTGGTTGAATCGAACGGCACCCAGGTTTGCGACCCTGATGGAAACTGGTCCTATGATCTGACGGGTTCGTACGGGGTCAATGTCTTTGGTTACGACTTTTACAAAGCCTGTATGGCGGCCGGGGCAGCGCGGGTAGAAAAACTCGGCCCGGTACTCGGCCCCTATCACCCACTAATTGTCGAAAACGTCACCAAGCTGCAATCGATCTCCGGTCTTGATGAGGTATCGTTCCACATGTCAGGCACAGAAGCCGTCATGCAGGCAGTACGCCTCGCCCGCTATCACACGCGCAAACGCTACATAGTCAATTTTTGCGGCGCTTATCATGGCTGGTGGGATGGTGTACAGCCGGGGGTCGGTAACCCCCGCAACACTAACGACGTGTTTACGCTGAAAGAAATGGACGGTGACACGCTGCGTGTTCTGCGCACGCGAAACGATATCGCCTGCGTGTTGATCAACCCCATTCAGTCCATGCATCCAAACAAGGGGGCACCGGGTGACTCAACCCTGATTGGCAGTGGCAGAAGCGCAGCTTTCAGCCGCATCGCATACACCGACTGGTTGCACGAACTTCGCGCGGTTTGCACGGCAAAAAACATCGTAATGATCATGGACGAGGTATTTGTCGGCTTCCGGCTTGCCTACGGTGGCGCACAGGAATACTTCGACGTCAAAGCTGACATGGTCACCTATGGCAAAACACTTGGCGGTGGATATCCGGTAGGCGTCGTCTGTGGTCGTGCCGACCTGATGAAGCGCTTTCGTGATGACAGACCCGCTGATATCTGTTTTGCGCGCGGCACCTTTAACTCGCATCCGCATGTCATGGCTGCCATGAACGAGTTCCTGCGGCGAATAGAGGAACCCGGGATTCAGGACAACTATGCCAGCGCAGACACACTCTGGAACAACCGCGCTCGACTCGTCAACCAGCGCCTCGCCGCAGAGAATCTACCAGTGCGGATTGTTAACCTGATGTCAATCTGGACCGTGCTGTACGAGCGGCCGTCACGCTTTAACTGGATGTTCCAGTACTATCTGCGCGTTCAGGGTCTGGCCCTTTCGTGGATTGGTTCTGGTCGTCTAATATTCAGCCACAATTTCAGTGACGAAGAATTTGTAGAGGTCTTGGAGCGGATTGTTCGGGCAGCAAGAACCATGGAGAGTGATGGCTGGTGGTGGCAGAACGAGCGGCTATCAGACCGCTCGATCAAGATTCAATTGGCCAGGGAGTTTACCCACGCAATCAGGTCCTGACATGACCCATCGGGTCAATCAGCTCGCCTTTGGCGAGGTAGAAGGGTGATTTGTAGTACATTTTTACATCGTGGAACGGGTCAGTCAGGATTTTTGAAAACCAGACCAGACCCGTCTTGACATCAGCGAGAAAAAACAGGTGTATCGTGCGGAACACAATAGCGCCCGCACCCAGCACCAGCCACAGCACGCTAAGGTTGTAGAGATAGCCCATCATATCAATCGGCATGGTCAGCATACCGAATAGTGTCGGTTGCTGATAAACCAGCACAGGGGTCAACGCCCAAAGCGACAGCAACACCACCTTGCGGCGCAGGTTATATCCAACCTTGATCGCCTCTTTGTGTTCGTGAGTCGCCTCATTAACCTCGTCGTAACCCTTCGGCTCAAAGAAGAAGTGCCCGGCCTGACGCAGCAGCATCGCCATAATCCAACCCAGGAAGGCAGCAGCTATCGGGTTGACGAAGAGCATCACGTACATTGAGAGAAAGCAGACCGCAGAAAGCAGGTGCAACGACTGGTTAATGCGTGAGTGATGATAATAGCGATGATCATCCCATCGTTGTTTCTGAAGCTCAGCGTAAAATCCCATACAAGCATTCCTGATTAATGGTGAACTCTCGTATTCTGCCGCAGTGCATGGAACACACTGAACAGGTTAGACACCCGTTTACAGAATCTTTATTTCCTGGTCAAAACACTTAACGCCTACTCGGAAATGCTTAACGTTTTGACTCAAGACCTGACCCTGGTTCGATGCCGAGCAAAGGTTGCCCCATTCTGATGATGTCTCCATCGCACACGCCAGGAATGAGCGAATAGTGCGCCGTCGCCAGAACGACAATAGTCGAGCCGTGCTGAAAGTAACCCATCTCATCGCCCTTGCCATAGGTTGCATCACAATCAATTTGCAGCGGGCCCGAATACCGCATGTCCAGAGCTTCGTGCAGACAATGCAATTTCAGGCTGGCCACCAGAATTGCTGCGACCGGTACCAATGTAATTGCGCCAGGAAGACCTGAAGGTAAAAGGGGTATCACGGCACGTTCATTTTTGCAGTAAAGCGACTCGACGCGCTTCAGGGTGGGCGGATTGACATTCCAGCAGTCACCCGGGATAAACCTGAGCGACGCCACCCTACAATCGCAGGGTGCATGAAAGTGGTGATACATACTGGATTTGAGCCGCAGGGTGACATAAGTGCCACCCTGGTATTGTGAAACCAGGTTCGAATCAGTCAGCAGATCAGCCAGGCGATAGGGAGATCCTTTCACCTGGAACACCTCATCTCCCTCAATCTTGCCGTTAGCACCAACAACAGCATCACAGGGACTAATTATCACGGCCAGGCGCCTGTCGACAGGTCGGGCACCTGGCTTCAACTGACGAATAAAACATTCGTGCAGGCTTTTAAACGATTGGGACCGCGCCTCATCCAGCTT
>CAYGNA010000534.1:0-2921 GCA_964351065.1 uncultured Pseudomonadales bacterium | reverse complement strand
TTATCGTCAGTTCACGCTATCAGAAGAAAGCGCACTTGCTGGCCGTCGACCTGATTTCCCTGGGCGCAGACCCGTACGACCCAGACGCTTCGGAAGGTATCCCGATTTTTTCACGAGGTGCCTATCTGGGGGCTCGTTATGTCATGGAAGGTGCTGCGCTCGGGAGCGTGCAGCTAGCGGAATCTCTCGAAGCTTTCCATCCTGATTTACTGGGTGCCGCGTCGCTATATTGGCGATATCAGCAGCAGCACGTCGCAAACTGGCCTGCATTCCTTGATGAACTTGTCGCTCTTGATGATGCGCCTGTGTTACAGGAAGAAGCTGTAGCCTGCGCGATTACCTGCTTCCAAATTTTCGCCCAACTAATGCGGGGAGAGCCTGATGCTGGATAACGATATTGACGATTGTAAAACATCAAAGCTGTACGATATCGGCAGGGTGCAGGGCTATGGGGTACTTTTGGCAATCGATGTCGCCAGTCGCAGAATTGTAGGTTGTTCTGAAAATATTCTGGAGCAGTTTGGATTTGGCGCAGATCAACTAATGGGCAGTCATTATTCCGCCTTTGTGCAATCCACGGAACTGGATGATTTACTGGACTCTACCGGGCAAGGTCGGCATCGATTCTGGCAAACCACAGTGAATGAGCGCCATTGCTTTTGCTCTGCTCATTCCGATCGTATGACAGCCATCATTGAGATTGAGCCATCGGCCAACAGCTTTGCAGGTGACTACAATAGCCGTATTGGGTTTATGCATGACCTGGCGTTGATGAAGGATCCGGCAGAAGCTGCAGAATTCCTCATGAACCAGTTGGCCGGGGTGATTGGCTTCGATCGGGTTATGTTGTATCGCTTCCTGCCAGGTTGGCATGGTGTAGTGTTGGCAGAGAAACTTAACCCGGGCGTACAGGGGTTCCTTAACCTGCATTTTCCTGCCGGTGATGTGCCAGAAAACGCGAGAAGCCTCTATACCATTAACCTGCAACGCTATATTGCAGACACAGAGGATAAGACAGCAGGAATTTTGGTTGGTGACATCGCTGCACCATTTGACCTGACCTATTCCCAGTTACGTGCTGTTCATCCCGTTCATATCGAGTACCTGAAAAACATCGGCGCCAGATCTTCATTTAGTGTTTCCCTGACCACGGCAGGCAAACTCTGGGGGATGATAGCCTGCCATCATCAAACACAAAGGCAGTTGGACTTCTCCCAGCGGTTTTACTGTGAGGAACTCTCACGAATGACTTCCCTGCATATCTCAGGCCTGGTTGCCGTGAGAGCAGAGAAGGATCGCTCCCAGATTCATCTGCACCTGGCAAATGTCGAGGCCAGTATCGAAAGTAGTGAAAGTGCTGACCAAACCCTGATTGATAACGCCATTCCGGTGATGGCGGCTTTCAAAGCAGACAGTGTCCTGGTGAGAGTAGGGGACAAATCCTCTGTTCATGGGGCAATGGAAAACGCTGCTGAGTTGGGAGGTTTACGTGACTGGTTGGACGCTCAAACGCTTGATCACAACTGGCAAACGCATGAGTTCCCGGCAGCACTTGAGCCATGGCCTGCCCTGAAAAAAAATGTCAGTGGTGTTCTCTATATTCCCATCGGGGAAGATGATTATCTGGCGCTTGTCAGAAATGAACAGGTAGAGAATCAACAATGGGCTGGCAGGCCGCCGTCTGACGATGAAGCCCCCGGTGCCCGGTTAACACCAAGATCCTCATTTGAAACCTGGTCCAGGGAAACCTGCGGAAGTGCTGAGCCATGGTCTGAGTTGGTGCTCGATATGGGTGCTGAATTTGGTCTTCAATTGAAGTCCAGCTTTAGCCACTTCCGGCTTGAGCGATTGGCTATGCAGGACAGCCTTACTGCATTGCCCAATAGACGAAAGTTTGAACTTGATCTGGAACGCGTTTTGAAGGCGGCTCAGAAGAGACCACGGAGTTTCGCGGTCTATATACTTGACCTTGATAAATTCAAACAGGTGAATGACACGCTCGGCCATGCCTCGGGTGACGAATTGTTGATTGAGGTAGGGAACTGCCTGAGAAGTGTCATTCGTGAGAATGACACCGTGGCTCGTTTGGGTGGGGATGAGTTCGCCTTGATCCAGTACAACGTTATCCATCGAGACGACATCAGAATGGTTGCAGACCGCATTATTGCCGATCTGGGTCAGCCCTTTTCGCTGCAGCAGGGCAAGGTAAACATTGGCGTGAGTATTGGTGTCGCGGTATATCCAGACCATGGGGCCACAGCGGATGAATTGCTTGGCCATGCTGATGCGGCTCTCTATCAGGTTAAGAATGGTGGTAGAAATGCATGGCGGTTCTGGACTCCCTGACGTGGTCGTCATCGAAGCCAGTTCCCACCAGCGCGCAAAGGGGCTCGTTCGCTGGTAATTGACCCGCCCGGCGCTGCGTGTTTTATTCGCTGAAAGTGAAGGTTCTATCCACCGGATAATTTATTGCATGCTCTACTCGATTGCTGTGTCTAACTACCGGTCACTGCGCGACCTTGTACTACCGTTGGACCGGCTTAACCTGGTGACCGGTGCCAACGGCAGCGGCAAATCCAACCTGTATCGTGGCCTCAAACTGCTGGCAGAAACTGCCCAGGGAACGGCTACCGCATCAATTGCTGCTGAAGGTGGGCTGGATTCTGTGCTGTGGGCCGGTCCGGAAGAATTCTCGCGCGCGGTTAAACGTGGAGATCACCCGATTCAGGGTACAGGCCGCAGAAAAAAGCCGGTTAATCTGCGATTTGGTTTTGCCGGTGACGAATTCAGTTATGCCATCGACTACGGCATGCCGGAACCGGTGCCCGGGACCATGTTCGACAGGGACCCAGTTATCAAGCGTGAAGCCATCTGGCATGGACCCACCTGGCAGGACGGCCGTGCCATGGTCGACCGCAGAG
>CAYGNA010000533.1:0-2921 GCA_964351065.1 uncultured Pseudomonadales bacterium | reverse complement strand
CGGGAAGCATCCAAAGCGGTCGGGTTCTTTTACAAAACACAGCCCACCGAGTTTGGTGGACAGCCGGCTGATACGCTGGAACTGACGATGCTGCGGGAGACGATTGCGGCTGCCAATTCAAGGCTCACCGGGCAAGTATTTGGCCCAGGTCCGGGCATTTTGCATGCTGCCACGGGTGAATTGCGCACGCGCTACCTGGAACCATTGATGCGGGGTGAAAAGCAGGGTGCATTTGGTTTTACCGAACCTGACTCGGCACCGCGTCCCACCTGGGCTGTGCTCTCTGGTAGTGAACTCGTCATTACGGGTCAAAAATCCTATGTCACTGGCGGCGCAACCGCAGACTATGTGGCGGCGCTGGTTAATGTTGAGCAACAAGACGGCACCCGGGCAGGGACTGCCATGGTTGTCATCGATCTAGATGCGGAAGGTGTGTTGATAGAACGTGAATTCAGCTCCATGGAAGGTGGTGGTCATGTTTCCATGCGGTTTGACAAAGTGCACGTTCCGCTCGCCAATGTTATTGGCAATATTGGCGAAGGGATGCCAAGAGCACTTGGCAATATAGGTAATGTCAGGCTGATGATTTCCGCCCAGGCAACAGGTATGTGTTTGTGGGCGCTCGAGTTTGTGGAGAATCACCTGCAGGCACCGCACCGTAGTGGGCAGCCGCTAGGTGAGCGGGAAGGGGTGCGGCTGCGCTATGCTGATATGCGAATTGAGACCTTTGCGGCAAGGAGTGCGCTGTACCGCACGGCCCGGCTTGCACTGACGGGCGAGAACATTGTCAACGAGACCATCGCAACCAAGGTGTTTTGCACCGAGACCGCGGGTCGGGTCATCGACATGGCTGTTCAGCTTGTTGGTGGTCAGGCGCTGGTATCCGGTCACCCGCTTGAGCAAATGTATCGCCAGGTACGTTCGCTGCGGCTGGTTGAGGGGGCCAATGACCTGCTACGCATCAATCTGGTGAAAGGCAAGCTGGAACTGGGTAAAGGCACGGTTTAAAACCTGCCCCCAACGCGACCGCTGCGATTCAGTGCCCTGCATCGTCTGTTCTTTGGCAGATCCAGCCAAAAGTGCCAAGTCGGGTAGCAAGATAGTCTGCCTTTGAAGCGCAGTAGCCTTGTTCTGTTCTTGCGTTCCAGGGGAATTCGGTCTTGCCCTCGTCCGGCTTATCGTACCGCACGACACAGGGGACTTCCTGGCCTTCGACCTCGTGCTGTACAGCGATGGTGCGGGTCATCCCACTGTTTTTGCAGACGTATTCATGAGCGAATGCGGGCTGTAGCAACGTGGTTCCCAACAAAAAAGTGATGCCGGCTAACAGTGTTCTGAATTTCATCTGCATGTTCCTGCGACTCCATTAGGACGTTAACAAAACAGGGTTCACAACATCGGTTAGTTCGTTGTTGTGAACCCGCAAACTTTTGCGCTATCGCCGCGACCCGCTGCTTAGGTCTGCGTCCGTTCCTTGAGTAGTGCCGAACGACGCGTCTTCCCGGCATCATCTCGCAGGGGTTCGGTGACAAACTCGAAAGTGCGCGGAATCTTGTAGCGCCCCAGTCTCTCTGCGAGAAATGTCAGGATTGCCGCTTCAACAGTGGCTGGCTCCTCATCGCGACCTGGCATGTCGATAATGGCATGCACGGACTGGCCCATGTCTTCATCCGGCAGGCCAATAACGGCACTTGAACGGACACCAGGAAACGCATCAAGGGCTGCTTCTACCTCAGCGGGATAAATGTTGGCGCCACCTGAAAGAATCATGTCCGTTTTGCGATCAGAGAGGTAAATATAACCTTCTGCATCTATGTATCCCATGTCGCCCAGCGTTTCCCAGCCACCGGGTAGTGCTTTGGGTTCCGCGCCAATGTAGTGGTAGGTGCTACCCTGGCCACCGGGGGGTAACATGAAAATCTCACCAACCTGACCGGGTGGCAGTTCGTTGCCGCTTTCGTCGACCACCTTGATTTTGGTATCACCCATGAGCCTGCCAACAGAACCCCTATGAGCGAGCCACTCGGTGCCTGTGATCCAGGTTGCGCCGGTTGATTCTGTACCAGCAAACAGTTCGTGGATTCGCTCACCACCCAGCCAGTGGATCCATTCCTCCTTGAGCCAGGCCGGGCAGGGCGCGGCCAGGTGCAGCATGATGCGCAGTGATGACAGGTCATACTGGTTGCGGGTCGCCTCGGGCAGTTTCCAGATGCGGAGCATCATGGTGGGCACCATCATCATCCAGTCGATCTGGTATTGCCCGATCAGGCGAAGTGTTTCTTCTGCATCAAAGCGCGTCATCACGATGATGTGGTTACCCAGGAACAGTCCCTGCATGGAAAACGCAAACGGCGCGTTGTGGTAAAGGGGGCCAGGCACCAGTTGGGCCCTATCTCTTTCCTGCTGCAGCGGCAG
Source organism: uncultured Pseudomonadales bacterium (assembly GCA_964351065.1). Classification (GTDB taxonomy): domain Bacteria; phylum Pseudomonadota; class Gammaproteobacteria; order Pseudomonadales; family Azotimanducaceae; genus JANQJA01. Next base: position 506 of record CAYGNA010000533.1, on the reverse strand, counting down.
CCGCTCGCTAAAATCAAACTCGCCAGGAGATTCGGCGACAATAATCTTCGGACGTCCGGTTGAGCCGCCTGAGGTAGGTGCTTTCCAGTACCGCGCAACGCGGTCGGGTAATTCGGTATCCGGGGTTGCCGGGTCAGGCTCAAAACCGGGCGGGATGACTGTGCGCTCGCCCAGCGATCCTGGCTCCGCGCCAATCACCAGCGCGGGATTGGCCAAGTCTACAATCTGTTCCTGTTCCAGCCTTGGCAATCGTGCCGAGATTGGCTGCGGAGTTGCACCCAGTTTCCAGACAGCAACGCAGGCTTCATAAAATTCGATTGAATTGGGGAGCGCGACAGTCACCAGATCGTCCTGGGCAACACCGAGCTTCTCATAGGCGCGGGCCAGCATGTTGGTGCGGCGATCAAATTCAGCGCGAGTCACGGTTCGACCTTCATGGGTCAGTGCCGGATGATCTGGATTTCGGCGGGCATTTTCTGTTACCAGCCGACTGATGGATACTGCAC
>CAYGNA010000532.1:0-2934 GCA_964351065.1 uncultured Pseudomonadales bacterium | reverse complement strand
AACGATGAGATGATCAACGCGTTTGCGTTGCCGGGTGGTTACATCTACGTGACGCGCGGAATCCTGATGCACCTTAACTCGGAGGCAGAATTGGCCGCGGTTCTGGGGCATGAAATTGCCCACGTAACGGAGAAGCACGCTATCCGTAACCAGGGGCGTGGCAAGGTGCTTGGAGTGTTGACCACAGCCGCGGCGATTGTTTCGGGGACCCCAGGGGTCTATGAACTGGGTAATATGTTTGGCGGCGTCCTGCTCTCTGGCTACAGCCGGGAATTTGAACTCGAGGCGGATTCTGTCGGTGCGTCTTTCATGGCCAAGGCAGGTTACGCACCTGACGCGATGCTACGCACCATAGAAATACTGAAGAACAAGGACCGGATCGAAATCGAACAGGCACGTATCGAAGATCGGGAGCCCCGGGTTTATCATGGTTTTCTGTCGACACACCCTGATAATGACACACGTTACAAGGAAGCCATCAGGGAGTCCGCAAAGTTATTGACTGACAATGACCAATTCCTCAAGGTGGATGAATTCCTCGAGAAGCTGAATGGCCTTTCTTATGGAGATGCCCGCCAGACTGGTGTGGTCAGGAAAAACACTTTTTATCATCCCAAGCTCGGTATCAAGCTTCGATTCCCGACCGGTTGGCGCATTGAGACCACACCACAGGGTGTCCAGGCGGTTTCCACAGTTGCCGATGCCGTCTTTGCCATTTCCACCGGTCGGCTATCGAGTAATGACACGCCTGTGAGTTTCGTCAAGGACAAGATGGGCATGAACATCCGTGAGGGGCGCGAGATGACCATTGCCAGCCTGCCTGCATATATCGGTATTGCTGACCGGGCCCAGTCACCGTTTGGTGTCCGGCCGGTCCGGGTCGCGGTAGTGTTCGACAAGCGTAAGCGCCTTGCCTACATACTGACCGGTGCCGGCCAGTATGACCTGCGCAACATAGCTTCTGACCGGGATTTTATTGCCACGATCTTCTCGTTTGACCGAATGAGCAAGGAGGATTTCCGGGAGGCACGCTCGCCCCGTATCCAGATCGTCAGGGCAGAAGCCGATACAACCATGGAAGGCCTGGCAGCAGTCTCACCGATTACCAATTACGCGCTGGACAAGCTGCGCGTGATGAACGGACTCTATCCGGCCGGCCAGCCCTCGCCGGGCCAACTGATCAAGGTTGTTGACTGACAGGCAGGTCGAGTGCCGCGAGGTGCTCCAGCGACCTGGTTGCATCTGCATATTCAACGCCGGCGATCCTGCCTCGCGCGATCAGGTGTGTCATCCCCAGACGCTCGGTATATTCCTGGATCCTGTCCCTGGCAAAAATCGGATCACCGATAATGGCCCAGGCATCAATGCCAGCGTCAGCGTCACGCATCGCATGGCCGGTGTCCTGGCCGAGATGCGCACGAACGGTTTTCACAAGCCTCGGACTGGTACTGATAAAAAGGGTGCGCATAACGGGTACCAAAGCTGGCAGGGTTAGCCCTGCCTCGGCCGCGTGCCCCTGATGCTGCGCGTAGTTGTCCTCGAGTTTACCCAGAGTTTCAACGGGTGATGCCAGGTAAGGTAAACCCAGGCTTCCCGCCTGTTTTATTGCCAGTGGGCCGAAGGCTGCCACCCATATCGGGGGGTGGGGTTGCTGCACGACGGCAGGGGCAAGATACACAGGGCTGCCGTCTTGCTGTTGCGTGATCGACTCGCCTTGCCAGGCGGCAATCATCAGCGCCAGGTTGGCTCTGAATATTTTGCGTTTGTCTTTTGTGTTGATGTCGAAAGCGCGAAACATGATGTCCTGCACACCGCGGCCGACACCCAGGATAACCCGGCCATCAGACATCCGGTCGAGTACAGCGACCTCCTCAGCCGCGGCGAGCGGGTTGCGGATGGGCAACAAATAGGAGGTCGAACCGAGCTTCAGTCGGGATGTGCTACCAGCGACTGCGGCCAGCAGCATCAGCGGGGCAGGGATTGAGCGATTGTCCCCAAAGTGATTCTCGGGTAGCCAAAAGGAGTGAAAGCCAAGTACCTCGGCGATTCGACCTTGCTCCGCCAGATTCCGGGCAAGGCCGTGCTCACTCAGTTGCCAGGCGGTAACGCCAATCTGTAGTGTTTCCATCGCGCAAGAAAATCACAAATTCACGTTGGATGCGAGTGTCAACGCGTAACACAAAACAGGGGAAAAAGGCACGACTGGCGATGTCCTGCCGTTCTGTAGCATCATTTGTTGTCTACCTCTTGAGAAGATCCATCCATGGTCAGCGATACTACTCCCGTCATTATTGGCGTTAGCCAGCTACTGCAGCGCGTTGCTGATCCGCTTGAAGGCAAAGAACCCATCGACATGATGGTTGAAGCGGTTCAAGCGGCTGCGCTGGATACAACCAACCCCAACCTCCTGGCTGAGATCGAATCAGTCAGGGTCATTCGCGGCGTCTGGCGTTACAAGCAACCCGCGGGTTATGTGGCGGCCAAAATTGGTGTGCCAGGTGCAGAAACCGTGGGTACACCTTTTGGCGGCAACATGGTGCAGTCGGTCGTAAACCAGACCGCACTGGATATCATGGCCGGCAAACAAAGCCTGGTAGTGATTACCGGCGCCGAGAATGGTAACAGCCAGGCAAAGGCGCGAAAAGCGGGGGTCGAGCTACCGATCACGGAAACAAGTGGACCCTATACCCGGATGATAGGCGAAGACAAGTCGATGTCTAGCGAGCCTGAGCTGGCGCGGGGTATTCGTGCTCCCATCCAGGTTTACCCCATTTTCGAAAACGCGATTCGCTATCAGGCAGGTGAAAGCGTTGACGACCATAACCAGCGGGTTGCTGAGCTCTGGTCTGGCTTTTCCCGCGTTGCGGCTGGGAACCCGCATGCCTGGATCACCGAGGTGATGGATGCCACAACCATCATGACGCCTTCACCAAC
>CAYGNA010000531.1:0-2937 GCA_964351065.1 uncultured Pseudomonadales bacterium | reverse complement strand
GTTTGGGCGCATCAACAAGGCCAGGAACCAGAACGCGGGGAAGAGCCGCTGGTGTTTACCGCGGTGACGCCAGAGACCAGGAGCTACAAATAGTGAAACTTAAACTCAAGGTTTGGCGCCAGGCGCGGGGTGAGGCCCGGGGGCGACTTGTCGCGTATGACGTTGAAGACGTATCACCCGATATGTCGTTCCTGGAAATGATGGACAGCCTGAACCGGCAACTGCTTGGGCAGGGCAAAGAGCCCGTCGCTTTTGACCATGACTGCCGGGAAGGAATATGTGGTATGTGCTCTATGGTCATCAACGGTAGTGCACACGGACCGGTCAGGGGGACTACCACCTGCCAGCTGTACATGCGGCATTTTGATGATGGTGACACCATTGTCGTTGAACCATTTAGGGCGCGGGCGTTCCCGGTTATAAAAGACCTGGTGGTAGACCGTGGTGCTTTTGACGCGATTATGGCGTCCGGCGGGTTTATCAGTGTGAATACGGGTAATGCGCCAGATGCAAATGACATCCCCATCGGCAAACCGGAGGCTGAGCTTTCGATGGACGCGGCAAGCTGTATTGGATGTGGTGCCTGTGTGGCTGCTTGCCGCAATGCGTCTGCCATGCTGTTTGTTGCAGCCAAGGTTTCGCACCTGGCGCTTTTGCCCCAGGGCAAACTGGAAGAGGAACGCAGGGTCATTGCGATGGTACAGAAAATGGATGAACTCGGTTTCGGCAATTGCAGTAACGAAATGGAGTGTGAGGCTGCGTGTCCGAAAGGCATTTCGATTGAAAATATTGCCCGCATGAATCGCCAGTACCTGTCAGCATCCATCAAGTCGCGCGGCGATCAGTAGGGGACCATGATGTCAGTTACTTCGGCCGATACGGCGAGGGATTTTTCGCTGTCTGAAGTCCTGCTCGGTATGCCAAGGCTCACCGGCGCCGAGTGGGCTTTGTTATCCTGGTCAGTTCGCTGGCTGGTGATGGTTCGTTTTGCCGTGCTCATTATGACGGCAGTATCGGCACTGGTTGGCGTCCTGCTGGCAGCTTCTGCAGGGGCTTTTCATTTCGATCGCGCTCTTGCGCTGGTGATTGGCCTGGGTGCGGCGCACGCCACCAACAACCTCATTAACGATTGGGTTGACTGGCGGGGTGGTCTTGACCGGGACAACTACTACCGGCGTCAATACGGCACCCACGCGCTGGAGCAGGGTTTCATCAGTCAGCAAGCGTATTTCCTGGTTGTACTCGCAACCGGGACTACGGCGCTGCTGGCGGGCACCTATCTAACGCTGGTTGTGGGGCGCGAGGTCGTCTGGCTAACCCTCGCAGGGGCTTTTTTTGTCCTGTTTTATACCTGGCCACTCAAACATTTCGCCCTGGGTGAACTTGCCGTGCTGCTGGTGTGGGGACCGCTCATGGTCGTTGGCAGTTACTTTGTGATGACAGGCAACGTTGCCGCAAACGTGTTTGTCCTGTCGCTCATCTACGGCATAGCGCCAACGCTGGTCATATTTGGCAAGCACATTGACAAAGCCGGCCAGGATCGTGAGCGCGGTGTACAAACCCTGCCCGTTGTAATAGGAGAACAAAATGCCCGTGTCGTCTGTCTTGTATTGCTGGCGACCCAATGGTTGTTGTTGGGTGGCCTGATTGTTGTAACCCAGAATTACTTATGGCTGGTGGCATGTCTCGGCAGTACACCAGCGGTGCTTGCTTTCCTGAAGCTGCTCCGACAACCTCGCCCCGAGGAATGCCCGGAGGCCTATTTACCAACGCTATGGCCACTGTGGTTCTCCGCGGCTGCGTTTCGCCTGAGCCGGGATTTTGGTGGCCTGCTGTTGTTAGGGCTGCTGCTGCACCTTTTTGTGTAGCGTTTTGTGTAGCGTTCCGTTCGTCTGCAGCGGTTCACCGGTGTCTGGGTTCGGGTCGTCGCGTTGGGTTGGTTTTTAACCGGTAAATTCAAGCATACTGGTCAACATTATGGACAAACGCCTCCAATTGATTCGACTGTCACGCATCAGTTTGGCGCTGGGGTTGCTCACCCTGCTCGCGTTCGTGTCCGGTTGCACGAGTTTCGAGTACCGCTACTCCCCGGAAGAGGAAGAGAGGTTTCTCGCGCAGATTGTTAGCCAGCCGCCAACGGACGGCTTTGATCCCCTGTTTCTGACGGAAGACGTCAAAGTAAAACTTGATGCACTTGTGCATCCTGGCCAAAGCGAACAGAACCGGTTGCGAGCAGTGCGGGAATATCTCTTTAATGAGCCCGGCCTGGCGATCCGCTACGATGCTAACCGAACCCAGACGGCCATGCAGCTATGGGTATCTCGCGCCGGCAACTGCCTTTCAATGACAAACCTGTTTATTGCCGCCGCACGGTACCTGGGCATTGACGCAAAGTACGAGACGGTTGCCGTCAAGCCTACCTGGAATACCGATGGCTCAACGATGATTCGCTATGAGCACATTGTTGCCACGGGCCGGTTGGTCAGTGGTGAAGAATACGTCATCGACTTTCTGCCAGATTTTGTTATCGGTGGTCGCAGGTCGCGGCAAATCGACGACGAGCATGCGCTGGCCCTGTTTTACAGTAACCTGGGGGCTGAAGCTTTTATTGATAAGGAACTGGCGCAGGCGATTTCCTACCTGCGCGCGGCGCTTGCGCTTGAGTCGGAATTTTCGGATGCCTGGAATAACCTTGGCGCTGCTTACCGACGCGATGGACAACCCCTGCTGGCAGAGTTTTCGTACCAGCGTGCGCTTTACCTCGATCGAGACAATTTTTCCGCGCTCAGCAACCTGGCCCAGTTCTATTCGCTGGAAGGCAGGGAGGCAGAAGCAGGTTATTTTATCGAGCGGGTGGAGCGGTACAGGCGCCGCAATCCCTATTTTCACTACTTCCTTGCCAGCAAACTGTTCCAGCAGCGTGAGGTTGATACAGTG
>CAYGNA010000530.1:0-2947 GCA_964351065.1 uncultured Pseudomonadales bacterium | reverse complement strand
GCTCAACCAGGGTGACGTCGTGTCCGTCCCGCGCCAGTTGCAACCCGGTGCACAGGCCGCAGATACCCGCGCCGACAATGGCAACACGCTGTTTCATCGGGTTTTCTCCAGGAATTCCAGAATGAGTTTATTGACTGCTGCCGGGGCTTCCTGCTGGGTCCAGTGACCAATATCGGGTATCAGTTCATTGATCAGTAGGTTTGGTACCCGGTTCGGCAGGGCCTTGAGTGCTTCGGCCGCCATCAGTATCACGCCATCCCTGTTACCAGCGGCGAACATGGCGGGCTGTTCGATGGTGGTTGGCGCGCCTTGTGTTAGCTCCCAGGTCAGGTTGTGGTTGCGATAGTAGTTGAGGGGGCCGCGGAAGCCGCTGCGCTCAAATTCGCCCGTGTAATAGTCAAGGTCTGTATCTGAACACCAGGGGCCCAGCTTGCCCGGGTCAGGAATACCCGATAGCAGATCAGAATCTGGCCCTTTTTGCACAAAACTGGTCGCATCGGCTTCACCCGATGCCATGTAATAGAACTTGCGCAGCGAAACCCTGGTGTCAGCCTCAAGCTCTGCCTCGGCCACACCGGGTTCCTGGAAGTAAAGCTGATAGAAAAACTGGTCTTTAAAAATCTGCTGGAGCATATCCAGCGGTGGGCGCTCGCCCCTTGGGCTGAATGGGACCGATAGCGCGCCAACAGCCGTTACCTTATCCGGGTGATGCAGGGCACAACTCCAGGCGGTCGGGGCTCCCCAATCGTGGCCAATGACAACCGCCGTGTCGTACCCCAGGGCGGGAATCAACCCGATAATGTCATTAACAACTTCAATCTGGTTGTAGGCAGCAATGTCGCCGGGTTTGTCACTTTTGCCATACCCACGCATGTCTGGTGCCACGGCATGAAAGCCGGCGGCCGCAACAGGTGCGAATTGGTGCCGCCAGGAATACCAGGACTCCGGAAATCCGTGCAGCATCAGCACCAGTGGTCCCTCACCCTGCTCGGCAATGTTCAGCGCTATACCATTGGTGGCAATCCGGCGCTCGGTGATGCTCATATGCGGCCTCCAATGATCTCGCCGCGATGTGCACCGGTATAGCCGCCTTCACGTGAGTAGGTCAGTGCACCACCAACAATGACGCTGTCCACGCCAATGGCATCCCGCACGTACCGATGTCCATCACCGGGCACATCCTGCACGTAGTACTCCGGCCCACGGCCTATTGTTGCAGCATCAAAAATGGTGATATCTGCAATATAACCGGGTTTCAGGAGCCCCCGGTCCTGGATGTCCCAGATTGCAGCGGTGTCTGCAGTGATTTTTTTGACGGCTGCCTCCAGTCCCAGTGCATGGGTTTCACGCACAAAACGACTGAACAGGTAACCGGTATCACCGTAGGTAGAAAACGAGAGGATGTGTGCACCGCCGTCGCTGGCGCCAATCATTACATTGGGATGGCGCAACAGTTCGCCAACCTTCGCATCGTTGTTGTGGCCCATGTTGGCCGAAAGAAAATGGGCATCCAGGGACTCTTCAAGTGACAGGTCAATCATGACGTTGAGTGCGTCGCTACCCCTGATTTGGGCTATGTCAGCGAGCGTTTTCCCCACGTATTGCTGGTTGGCGTCGGTGTTGACCTGACGCAGGATCAGCGAGTTCCAAAGTGGCATCATCGGGGTTGCCTCTGCTACCAGGGTGTCTCGCTTCACCGTATCGCGGAAGCTCTCGATGATCGTATCCGGTGTCCCAAAACGGATTATGGCGTACCAACTGGGCAGGCGAAGAAACAGCAGGCTGGGCACGGCAAAGCTGAAGCTGATATCGATGGGCCGTGTCTGCACCTGGGGCCAGACCCGGGCACCGCGTTCGACCTGATACTGGATCCTGGCCATTACCCGATCCACGCCCGCAAAATTGTCCGTGTTTACAAACAGCGGGGACAGTGTCGTGGTGATGTGGTGCTTGAGACTGATGTCTGCCAGTTGGTCAATGCGGGCGATGGTGATATCGGTGTCATAGAACTCGTGCACAACCTGCAGTATTCGTCCGTACTCGGCGAGCACCTCACACAAGGCATCAAGCTCAATGGTATCAGCATATCGACTGGGTACCGGTTGTAGCTTCTCATCCATATCCACGAAACTGGTAGATAGCCCAATAGCGCCTGCATCCAGGCACTCCCGCAGGAGTTGCTGCATGGCGGCCATTTCATCGCTATTGGCAGTGCGATCCATGGATGCATCACCCATGACCCAGAGTCGGAGTACGCTGTGGCCAACCAGCGGTGCCACGTTAATGGCAAGCCCCTGGCGGATGCGCGTGACGAACTCCTCAAACGTCTCCCAGTTCCATTCCACGCCTTCCTCGAAGGCCTTGTGTGGCATCTCTTCGATCTGGTTGAACATACCGACGAGTTTCATTCGGTGTTCTGCTTTGAGTGGCGCAAGCGAAAGGGAGCAGTTACCAGGCACAATCGTTGTGACACCATGCTCCAATGCCGGTTTAGCAGCACCGTCCCAGAGCAGTTGGGCATCAAAATGGGTATGTGGGTCAATAAACCCGGGTGAAACGACTTTGCCGCTTGCATCTACCTCCGCAGTGCCGGGTTCCGTGACCTTGCCAACGCGAACGATCCTCCCTTCCCGGACCCCAATGTCTCCAATAAACGCCGGTAGCCCGGTGCCATCAACAATTTTTCCGTTCCTGATAACGAGATCGAGCATCAGTATTCTCCTGGCTAAAACCGATTGTATGAAAGGGACAAAGCATCCCGCACCTGTGTCCAGCTTTGGCCGACCAGGTCATCTGCCGTGCTGGCGTTACAGGCGGCCATCAAGGCGCTGCTTGCATGTGAATCCAGCGCAATTTCCGAGGTGCCGCCATTGTCAAATCTGATATCCAGAATAAGTTCTGCCACGCCCTCATGGGCGGCGGCCAGCCTCACCCGGCTGATATGTGG
>CAYGNA010000529.1:0-2953 GCA_964351065.1 uncultured Pseudomonadales bacterium | reverse complement strand
TGGGAATTGGTTCTCTGGGACTTGGTGCGATGGCTTCAGCCGCTGAGAGTGTTGTGCCGGGCGACTACAAGTGCCGGGTGAACATCTTCCTGTTGGGTGGTAACGACGCGTTCAACATGGTGGTACCGGCAAGCAACGCTGAATACAACGTGTATGCACGTTCACGCCAGAACCTGGCAGTGCCACAGGCTGACCTGCTGCCCATCAGCCCTGAAAACCCTGATGGAGCGGCTTACGGTTTTCACCCTGCCATGTCGGTAGCGCGGTCCCTCTTTGATGCGGGCGATCTTGCGGTGATCGGCAACATGGGCCCACTGATTGAACCCGTCACAAAGTCTGCCTACCTGAGCGGCAGCGTACGCCTGCCGCCACAGCTTTTCTCGCACAATGATCAGCAGGACCAGTGGCAAACATTAAAGGGTCAATCCGGATTGTCGACGGGCTGGGCAGGTCGCATTGCGGACATCATGGCCGTGGAAGGCGAAGGTCAGCGCCTGCCGCTTAATGTTTCAGCCTCAGGTAACGTCATCTTCCAGGCCGGTGACCAGACGGTGCCATACACCATTGGACTGGAGGGAGCAAACGCCTATGGCGCTTATGGTGCGGACGCTCAGTTCGGGGCGGCACGCCGGGCCGCGTTCGAGCGACTGCTCGGCGTTGATGCCGGCAATATCCATGCGCGTGCGCTCTCGGATGTGCACCGCAGGTCGCTGCGCACCGCGGACCTTGTCAATGATGCCCTGATGCTCGCACCGACGCTGACAACCCAGTTTCCTGATAGCGGACTCGGACAGCAGCTTCGCATTGTGGCGCGGCTGCTTGCCGTAAAAGATGAGTTTATGGCGTCGCGCCAGATCTTTTTTGTTGGCACCGGCGGTTTTGATACGCATGATGACCAGAACGATAACCAGCCCGGCCTGCTGGAAGACATCAGTAACTCGCTGGGTGCCTTCAGCGACGCGCTGCGAGAGCTGGGGCTGTTTGACCAGGTGGTGACGTTTACGCAGTCAGACTTTGGCCGCACCCTGACCAGTAACGGCGACGGCACGGATCATGGCTGGGGCTCGCACCAACTTGTCAGCGGTGGACCCGTTCGGGGCCGCAGGATTTTCGGGAATATGCCGGTGCTGGAAATTGGCGGTGAAGCAGATGTCACCGGCGGCAGGATTATCCCAACGCTGTCCGTTGACCAGTATGCCGCCACCCTCGCCCGCTGGTTTGGTATACCCTCCGACCGGCTGATTGAAGTGGCACCCAATCTCGACAACTTTGCCGTGCAGGATCTCGGTTTCCTGACCTGACTGTCTGTTGTGACGGGCGGCGTATTTCTGCTAACCAACCTGGTGAAAAAGCTCGCCTGTGATGCCAGCCTCCGCGCGGTGAGGGAAGACGATGCCGGCAATGTCATCAGTATGGGCTGCAAGTCGCGCATCATTCCGCGTGGCATGGCCATGGCGCTCAAACTGCGCGACCAGGGCTGACGATATCCCAACTGTCACCAGACCCGCTGGACTGATGCGCATCACATCAAACACTGGTCTGATGGCGGCGAGACGTCCCTCGATAATCTCATCACGCTGTGCCGGCTCCATCACGCCACCCTGCACCGGAGTGACTATCAAATCGAGAAGACTGACACAGGCGCACGATTTGTGAGCAAACATGGATTTGAGATCAAACGGGGCGTGCCGCATGTGCCTCACACTGCTAACGAGGTAGTAAAGTCGATTGTGCTGGATCATGAGCGGCAGGGCGTCAACATCACGCCCACCACAGCCATCACGCACTGGGATGGCGGTAGCATGGATTATGGCGTAGCGATTCAGCAGCTGTTCTAGAGTGATTCATAACGGTCCGAGTAGTGTTGTTGGCTGTCAGTTTGACTTGCTACCTTACTTGGAGGCACACTCGGTTGAACCTACTTTTGAGTGCTCGGGTATGGGTCTGCTCTCCTCTTATCCTCGAACCAGAAATGTGTCGATCACGAGCATCTTCGCCATCTCTTCTCTATTGCTCTCACTCGGTGCTTTTGCCGATTCCCGACTCCAGAATATCGCCACTCGCGCGCTCGTGAAGACGGGCGACGAGGTGCTGATTGGCGGCTTCGTTATTTCTGGCACGGAGCCAAAAACGGTAGTGATCCGTGCAAGGGGACCGGCACTCGCCACAGCGGGCGTAAGTGGTGCTTTGACCAATCCTCAGGTGGCACTTTTTTCTGGCGCAGACATGATCGACAGCAATAACGACTGGCAGACGCATCCAAACGCAAACCTTATCCCTGAAGATCTGCGACCGGTTGATCCGACGGAAGCTGTGATTGTTGCAACGCTGCAACCCGGCGCCTACACCGCAATTGTCAGCGGCGTGGCGGATGAAGTTGGCGTTGGTCTTGTCGAAATTTTCGAGCTAACAGATACAGGCGCTACCCGCCTCACGAACATTGCGGCCCGGAGCTTTGTTGGCACGGGTGACGACGTCATGATTGGTGGTCTGGTGATCAATGGCACTGAGCCTAAGTGGGTTGTCGTCCGTGCCAAGGGGCCGAGCCTGACTGAGGCTGGGGTGCCCGGCGTTTTGATGAACCCCCGGATGCGTTTGTTCTCCGGTTCAACCTTGGTCGACGGCAATTTCGACTGGCAGAATGATGTCTATGCCAGTTCCATGCCCGAGGACCTGAAGCCAACCAACGCGCAAGAAGCTGCTATCTATACCCAACTGGCGCCAGGTCCCTACACTATAATTGTCTCTGGTGAGGGTGACACAACCGGGGTCGGAATTGTTGAAGTGTTTGAGGTAGATGCACAGGGCGGCATTGTCTCAAAAGCCTGCGATGTTTGTCCCGTAATGGTAGAAATACCGGGCGGTACTTTCGAGATGGGTTATCTAGGTTCGGAGGGGGCTGGATGGCCTGGCGAGTTACCTGCTCACGAAGTGACGGTACCCGCATTTGCCA
>CAYGNA010000528.1:0-2954 GCA_964351065.1 uncultured Pseudomonadales bacterium | reverse complement strand
CCTGCGCAAGGAGAATGAGGAGCAGCGCAATGCGGTGGCGCTTTCGCTGCTCTGGCAAAACAACAGCGGTGCCTCAGTGCAGTACTCCTATGACACCATTGATGACAAGAGTGACGTCCCCGGCCTGCTTAACCTGAGCGACGCCACGGACATTGTCTGCGCTGCGTCAACTGCCGAGGCAAACTGCTCATTGGGTGCAGATGGCTTGCGCCCCGAAACCAACACGCTGGACTACATCACCCAGAATTTCTCAAATCAGCGCGAGTACTACGTGGATCAGCATGCACTGCGCGCTGACTTTGGTCTGTGGGGACATCAATTCAAGAGCATTACTGCATTCCGCCAGAGTGAGGAAGTGTCCAATCGGGATATGGACGCCACATTTGTCGACTTTTATTCCATCACACAGCGTTCCGACTACAACCAGTTTACCCAGGAGATCACGGCCTTTCGGCAATACAATGATCAGTTGGACTACACCCTCGGGCTGTATTTGCTGGGTAGTGATTCGACCCTTGACCGAAGTGATTCATACGTACTATCCGCGATAAGTGGCGACAATCCGTTTGGCCCGGCCATTGTTCCCGTGCCGGGTGGCACAACCCGGGAGACCAGTTCCAGGCTCGAGACAACCCTGGTCTCGGTCTTTGCGCACCTCTCATACAAGCTGACGGATCAGTGGACGCTGGACGCAGGGCTGCGCCTGAACCGGGTAGACCAGGCGTTTCATCACCAGGTATCCCGCCCGGGCGATTTCAGCAACGCGTTCACGGCCCCACCCGCCATCCTGGTGGGGGAGAATGACCAGACCGAACAAACCGGCAGTATTGGTGCAAGCTACAGGATTGATGACCAGGCAATGACCTACATCCGGTTATCCCGGGGATTTCGACCTGGTGGGTTTGATGACAGCGTTAACTCGGTTGACGCTGCATTCCCCTTCGCAGAAGAAACCGTCGATGCCATCGAATATGGCATCAAGAGCGAGTGGTTCGACGATCGACTAAGACTGAACTACGTTGCGTTCCGAACAGCCTACAACAACAAGCGAGAGCGATACGCCGACCGCGTGGCATCCGGGCGCGTGGAGTCTGTACTACAGAACATTGCCAAAGTTGAGACTCGTGGACACGAATTGGAGATGGAAGCGGTTCCCTGGGGTCAGGTTCGTCTGAGGGCAGCACTCTCGCGCCAGAATTCTGATTATCAAAAATACCTTGTTCCCGATCTCACGGGCACAACGACAGGGATTAACCTCACCGGCAGCATACCCGCCTGGTCGCCAGACTTTATGTTCAAACTAAGCGGAACCTACAACATGCCATTTCGTGGCGGATTACTGCAGTTCTATGGTGGTTACAGGTTTACCAAGGAATACTGGAGCAATCCCCTGGTGGCGGCCGCACAGGTTGACAATTTTGCAATGCTCGATGCGTCTGTTGACTGGTCCTACCGGTCATGGACCTTCCGCCTTTTTAGCAACAACCTGAAAGGCAGGCGTTATCTCACTAATGTCATCAGACCAACCGATGCTGAACTTGCCTCACTGCTGCCTACGTCCACCGCTGCTCGCGGGATTGTAACGGCTGCCGAGATAAACCAACCCGAGTTTACCGGCATAGAGATCATCTTCACGCCTGCTTTAGGCAAATAGTACGCCGAGAGGTACCCGTGCCAAGTGTTACATGTTGCCCATTTACGCTAACATTCAGCACATGACCCCGAGTCGAACAAGATGATTCTGCCTTGAAATTTGCATTCTGCCTGTACAAATACTTCCCTTACGGCGGTCTGCAACGCGATTTCATCAGGATTGCCCGGGAATGCCAGAAACGGGGGCATTCAGTCAAGGTTTATGCGCTCCGCTGGGACGGCGATATCCCTGCCGACATCGACGTTTCAACCGCCAACGTCAGCTCACTTTTTAATCACAACAAATACCAGAAATTTACTGCATGGGTAGAGCAGAAGTTGAACGATGCGCCGGTCGACTGTGTGGTCGGATTCAACAAAATGCCCGGACTTGATATCTACTATGCAGCAGACAGTTGTTATGAGGAAAAGGCGCGATCCCAACGCGGCCCTCACTACAAGCTGCTCCCTCGATACCGGCATTTTGCCAATTATGAAAAGGCGGTTTTTGGCAAAGACAGCCGGGCAGAAATCCTGATTATTTCTGAAGTTCAGAAACCGTTTTTTATCCAGTACTACGGCACCGCGCCGGAGCGAATGCATACGCTGCCCCCGGGGATATCCCGGGATCGGGTAGCACCGCCAAACGCCGATCAGATTCGCGCGCGAAAGCGCGCCCAATTGGGACTTGAGGATAACGATAAACTGGTGCTACTGGTGGGTTCAGGCTTTATAAAAAAGGGACTAAAACGCGCCATTCTTGCCGTGGGCGCCCTGCCAGAATCGATAAAGCAACGCACCCGGTTCCTGGTCATTGGTGAAGACAAACCAAACCAGTTCCTGCGCCTGATTGACCGCCTGAATCTCGGCGATACGGTGAACATCATGGGTGGATCTGACGAAGTGCCGGAATTTCTCCTCGCGGCTGATTTGCTGATCCATCCTGCCTCTGACGAAAATGCGGGGATGGTTCTGCTTGAGGCCATGGTAGCCGGGCTTCCCGTACTCGCGACTGATGTCTGCGGCTATGGCCACTACATCGTGGAAGCCGGCATGGGCAGCCTTGTGCCCAGCCCCTTCCAACAGGAGACATTAAACACGCGTTTACGGCAGATGCTGGAACTCGATGATCGCGCCAAGTGGGTCAGGAACGGCAGGGCATTTGCTGAATCGGCTGACATCTACTCGCTACCCCAAAAGGCGGTAGATGTGATTGAAGAAGTAATGCAACACCGCTGCAGAAAATCCGGTCAGTAAATTTCTGCCTCGCCGTCCGGTCGCGTCTTGAAGCGACGATGAAACCACCAATACTGCTCGGCATG
>CAYGNA010000527.1:0-2974 GCA_964351065.1 uncultured Pseudomonadales bacterium | reverse complement strand
GGCGCCAGCGCGCTGACAGAAAATCAACCCGCAAAACCCGCTGGGGATTCAGTTGATCTATCAGCGTGTAACCTGTCGGTTTCTGCGAGAATAGAAACCGGGACATCAAAGCGACGCTTTCGGGGTAGCAACGCTTTCCCGCAAGTACCGGGGCTCGGCCTGCATGGCAGAGATGGACTCACCTCTTTGCCAGGCGGCATCACCGAGCTTTAGCAGGTCGGCAGCAAGCGGAAAGACGTCAACATAGGTTTCTGTCACCCGGGTCTGACAAGCGGATGCAAGCGCGTCAGAGAGCAGTGACCAACCGTCGCCTACCCCAACACACTCATCGAAGGGCTGGGCAGGTGCTGCCTCAGCGACAACGACACACTCCCGTCCAACAGGTTGCGCGATGCCTTGCACAAACTGATAGCTGCCAAAGTAAACCTCCCGTTCACGTGCATGCAATGCAACCACTACCTGCTCTGCGCCATGCAAACGATGTGCACCTTGCGCCAGAATCGCCATAGTACCAACCGGCACAACCGGAATGTTGAGTCCGTAGGCAAGGCCCTGTACAACACCAACAGCAATCCGCAACCCGGTAAACGATCCCGGACCCTGGCCAAAGAAGATGCCATCAAGATCCGCAAGTCGGATGCCCGCATCCTGCAGCAGGCTTTCGATTGCTGGCAGTATCAACTGACTGTGCGCACGACCCACAAGCGTGGTGCGCTCTATCACCGACTCGCCGCACTGCAACCCAAGCACCTGTGCTTCACTGGATGTATCAAAGGCAAGAAAATTCATAATGACTCAAGATAGGCCAAGGCAGCTGACGAGGACGACAGCCATTCCATTGTTGGTAACGAAGAAAGCAGCATTTTGCCATACTGCCTGGTGAGTACGCGATTGTCTCCGAGGACAAACAAACCGGTGTCAGTTTCGTCACGGATCAACCGGCCAAAACCCTGCCGTAAATTGATAGCGGCTTCAGGCACCTGTACGGCCATAAACCCATTTTTTCCCTGGGCCTCGGCGGCGCGAATTCTGGCGCGAGTAAGCGGCTCATCAGGTTGGGTAAAAGGCAGTTTGTCGATGATCAGCAGTGAGAGATCTGCGCCACGCACATCAACACCTTCCCAAAAGCTTTGAGTACCAAGCAGGACACACTTTGGGATCCGGCCAAAACGCTCGAGAACAGCGGCGCGTGATTCCTGTCCCTGAATAACGCAGGGCACCCCTTGATCGGCGAGACATTTGCCCGCGATGTTCAGCGCCCTGTAACTCGTGAACAGCATAAACGTTCGACCTGCATTGACAGCAATAAGCGCGAGGGCGAGATCCACCAGGGCAAGCGTATGCTGATCGCTACCGGGTGCGGGCAGGTCACTGGGCACAAAACCCTTTACCTGCCGCGAAAAATCAAACGGACTTTCAAAGTGCCACGCCTGTTCATCACTCATACCAAGCTCCGCACGAATGTGATCAAACTGATCACGTACTGCGAGCGTCGCAGAAGTCAAAATCCAGGACTGCCCGCTGGCCTGAATACGTGCAGCGAACTCGGTCGCAATGGAGACAGGTGTGAGATGAATCGAGAACCCATTGACGGTGTGACTGAGCCAATGTGCGTAAGCATCATTGCCAACAAGAGGTTCAGTTAAAAGCGCAAACTCATCGAGCAGCCGCAGTCCCCTCTGGTAGCAGTTGGCGAGTAGCCGGCTGCGTGATTCTGCAAGCGCCAGGCTGTCAGTCAAAGCTGCAAGTGCCGATTCACACACACTGACGGCTCGTACACCTTGTTCTTCAGCAAGCAGCGAGAGGTCTGCCGACTCCCTTGACGCGAATAGCAGGGTGAGATTATTGGTTGCTGCATGAAGGGAATGCGCGGCTTCAACCAGCTGGAATTCTTCACCACCAAACAGCGATGCTTCTGCAACAACATCTCGTGATAGTTCGATCAACTGCCCACTGCTTACTCGACTACCCGCAAACTGGCGCGCAACGCCAGGCACCTGATGCGCCTCATCAAGTATGATGACATCGGCAGCTGGCAACAGAGACGCAATGTTGTCATCCTGCAGAGCAAGGTCTGCCATCAACAAGTGATGATTCACAACAACCACGTCTGCGTCTGCAGCACGCGCTCGCGCCCGATACACCGGACACTCTCCGATGTTTGGGCACTCATTGCCGAGACAGTTATCAGCATTGCTGGTGATAAGCGGAATCAAACCGGTTGATGCTTCAAGATCAAGTATCTCGCCGAGATCACCCGTTGTTGTTCGCGATTGCCACTGACGTATCTTAACGAGTTGGCTTTGCCTGAGAGATGAGACATCACGTGCCGTGCTGTCCATGTTTTTATCAAGTCGATACGGACAGAGGTAATTACCTCGCCCTTTCAATATCGCAAATTTTGATGGCCATTCAAGGACTGACCCCAGCCGGGGTAGATCTCGATAGTAAAGTTGGTCCTGTAAGGTTCGCGACCCGGTCGAGACAATCGCCCTGACGCCGGCAAGCAACAATGGAACAAGGTAGGCATACGTTTTACCGGTACCAGTTCCAGCCTCTATCAGTACGCTCTCGCGGGATGCAATAGCATCGGCAACAACGGTCGCCATTGCTACCTGATGCTCACGCACGCGAAAGTCAGGGATTGCACCAGCAAGCAAACCATCCGCGCCAAATACAGCGCGCAAGTCTGCAGAGTTCTCAGTTGGCGTATTCATGAGAGCAGCAAGCCAGACATCGGACGAGCGTTTCTGTCGGAGACAAGGACGCAATCGCCAGGGGTTGGCGATCAACGGAGGAAAAGCAAAAAGCCCTCAATTGAGGGCTTTTTTACAGACTAACTACTTCTTTTTGGCTGCTGGCTTTTTCTTCGCAGCGGGCTTCTTGGCCGCTACTTTCTTAGCTGCGACTTTCTTAGCTGCTGGCTTTTTCGCGTGCGTGAGCATCAGGTAGCAATGGCGACCGTTGTTGCCGA
>CAYGNA010000526.1:0-2983 GCA_964351065.1 uncultured Pseudomonadales bacterium | reverse complement strand
ATGCCAAGCTCGTCTATCTGGTTCTTTAGCGGACCGAGATATTCGTCTGCGTAGAGGTCGCCGGTGTCGTTCACGTCAAACATGTGGCGCACAGCGTTCATATCAGGGATCTGCTGTGGCTGGCGCGGGAACAATTCAAGCATCTGAGGTTTTGGCGCAAAGCCGTTACACTCCTGTGCGGAATGTGGACCGGGCATTTCCCAGTGTGCGGCGCGAACCTCTTCTGTCAGCCAGGTTGGTAATGGCTCATTTTTGAAGGGATCGCCGAAACTGGCTGGTGCTCGATAGGGTGTATGGGGATCCCACAGGTGTACGTGTAAAAACCAGTTGTCTTCCCTGCCATTTCGATCCAGCCAGCCTTTGGCCAGATCCCAGACCTGGTCTGCGGTCTCGAGCCCAAACGCCCCGGGAACACGCTGGGCTTCATCAAATCCGGCATACCAGTGGAAGGCTGAATGGCGCTGGGCGAATGAGGAAATTGTTGCGGTGCGAAGCCCCGCTCGTTTGAGTCTCGTGGGAAAGCTGTTCAATTGCATCTCTGACCAGAATTGCCGATCGGGCCCGCCAATAACGGGATCAGCGTCGGTACCACCGTGGTTAACCACACCGTTGTGAATACCAAACCGGCCGGTTAACAGGGCTGAACGGCTGGGCAGGCAGGGTGTATCCGAGGCGTGCACATTGTTGAACTGCATGCCGTTAGCAGCGATTCGGTCAATATTGGGTGAGGTGTTGCGGAAGTACCCGTAGCAACCCAGGTGGTCGGCGCGCTGGGTATCAATGTCTATATAGAGAATTCTCATTCTTCGTTCTCGCAGCCGTGTTCGCTCAAGAATACATGATTCGGGACATCCATTATCAGATGCTGTATCAAATTCTGGACACCCACGTTCATCATGATTCGGGCGACAAATTCTGGACATCCACGATGGCCAGTTCTGTATATCCTATTAGGGACATTGAGGCTTTACCGCGTTTTATTCACAGGCTTTATCGATCCATTCAGGTCGTAGGCAAAATCAAGGCAAGTACTAATTTCAGGTGGGGGTTTCTTTAGGCGGTCGATGCGAATATTTTTGACGATCTTGAAATTCGATTTACTGGCAGACGGGATAGTCTCCAGTGGTCGCTGGTGATTGCTTAAACAACGTTAGGAGCGCATTGCGGGTCTTCGGATCCAACGCTGACCGATTTCGGTCGCGTAGCGACTTAGGTTATCGGCCGAGCCTATCGCTCGCTGCCAGCAACCTGGCCTGGGTGAGTATTGCATGAGCCAGATTGAGTCTATGGAGCGGTTTTGTGGACCGTATAGCGTCGGTGTCGGGTGGGTAACCTGCTTCGATTGTGTCCAACGTGCCAGTTCCAGGTATTCAGTGAGCGTATGCGTGAAGGGTAACGGAGCACCAGGCTGGTTCAGTGACACCATATTGTCTTGGTTGTCGCTGGCTTGAATGAGGCGTCGCGCGAGAGATGTGTGCTCGGCTTCTGCGGCGTCCTCGACAACACCTGCACGCACAGGATTAAGGTCCACGTATACCATGCACGCGAGCAGCGCGTTTTCATCGAGCAGGCGCTGTGATTTAAAACGTCCCTCCCAGAATCGGCCCTTGCAGCCGTCCTCAGCGTTCGCCAGCCTGGCCAGAGGTTCGTTCAGATAGCGCATGAACCAGGATAGCGAGCACAAACGCTCCCGCAGAACTTCAAGTCTTGCCGGATCGGATAGTATTGATTGTCTTCTGATTTCCTCCTTTTTTGCCTTGCTACCGGTTGTAGAATGTTGAGGCGTCAGACGCATCCACCTCTCGACGATTTCGTCATCGGTCCACCCAGTGGCCCTCGTAGGATCCAGGTTTACGACCAGGTGATAGTGATTGGACATCACCGAGTAGCCGTAAAGATCAATGGCGAAGATTTCGGAGAGTAGCAAAATTCTACTTTCGAGCCACTGCTTCCTGTGGTCGAAATTGAACCCACTGTGTTGGTCTGTTCCGCAAAGGAACGCTCGCCGGACGCAGCGTGAACAAACATGGTAGACGCCGCCTTTTGGGTCTACCAGATGGCTTCTTGGATAGGTCATAACTGGGAATTATGACTGTGCGACATAGATTGTCTTTAGGATATCGGCGTTTCTTTCTGTCAGAGAAATCCCCAATCGTGTGCGTATCGCGCGGTACCCAGGATGTCCCCAAGGGGTTTCCTGTTTTTATACTGGGTGTCCTGGTCGCGTCAGCGGGAGTAAACATGGCAAACGCTGCCCTTTGGTAGACTATCCCTTGTTGTTGGATGTCCCGATCTTACCGTTACTGATCTTAGTTGGATGTCCTGATCTTACTAGTAGGGCGTGCGCGTAGGGCTGGGTTCTGCGGTGCTAGCCCGCATCGCTCACCGATTGGCGTGGGGTAGTGATTTTACCCATACCTGAGTTGTATGCGTTGCTGATGAGCTGGGATTTCCTGCTCCATTAGAGCTGACAGGTTGTGTGAGCGAAGGTTCTGGCGTTTGTAACCGAGAATTGATGTTGTTTTGGCAAAATCAGCGCGAGCGGGATTCGGCGGAGCTTCCGCAGGGGCATTGGTGTTGAGTCGATCGTGCGTGGACTTAGTCGGGCGGCGACCAGACCGGATAACGATGGATGTTCGCAAGGATCTGGACAAGATCGCTGGCGTAAGGGCAAGCGTCTGAGAACGATATCCAGACCTTGCGCGCGGTGATTCGGATGCGAGCCCCGATCTTGAGGAGCCTGACCCGGATCGTCGTGCACTGGGCTCTGGCGTGACGAGTGCCTTCGAGGCCCAGGCGCCGCAAGCCGAGCATCAGCGCGTAAGCAAACGAGGAGAAGTACAAGCGGAGCTGATTCGCCCGCAGGGTTGCGCTACTCGTGCGATCGGCAAACAACCCAAGCTGCTGTTCCTTGATGCGGTTTTCCATGTCACCGCGGATGCAGTACAAGTCTTCATACAGTTGCCGTGCACCGGCGCGATGT
>CAYGNA010000525.1:926-2986 GCA_964351065.1 uncultured Pseudomonadales bacterium | reverse complement strand
TGCTCCAACCACGCAGCACAATCGGGTGTCAGCACGCGCTCTTTGGCCGCCTCATAAAGCTTCAGGTCGTCTTCAGTCAGCAGATCGCGCCAACGGCCGTTGGTGCCTTTGAAGAAAAAGCCGTCGCTGCCACCTTTAAAGACAATAGCGCGTGGGTCGCCGGCAGCATCCCGCTCTGCGGCCTTGGCCTTGACCGTGTCGAATTGGGTGTTGTCGATAATCTGCTGGAAATGCTCCGGGCTGGGCGACTCGCCTAGAAACGCGCAGAGATTTTTGAGCGTGCCGCTGATGTCACTGAGCATGTCGTTGTAATGCATGAAGTGGAAGTTGGGCAGGTGGCGCCACTCCCAGTAGCTTTGCGTATGGGCCATGTTGCCCCAGAAGGGGTAGCCTTCACTTTCCCAGTCGAACCAACCACGAGTGATCCAGTTTTTCCACAGCGCGCGTGGGTCGTCAACATAAGCGGGCAGTGGGTCGCCGACGATGTCGGGTGCATTGATCATTGCCATCGCCGTTTCGGTGAAGATTGAGTAATGGTTCAGGAAGGACATAAACACATCTCTCGCGTCTCTGGCGACTATGACGTACTGGACTTCCGGGTAGTAGGGCAGGCCGTCCAGGGGCAGGTGGCTCTTGAGAAACCGTCTGCCCTCAATGGCGTTGATCATGGGGCGCAGAGCCTCCCGTGGAATCGGCAGGAAGCGCGCATCGGGCCAGGGTGTTACCTCATTGAAATCCGGGAGTATCTCCCGCAGCCCATAGAACAGCTCGAACAATATCTGTTGGGTCCAGGTAGTGCCCGCTTTGTAAGACGTGGTCACAATCACATCACCGGGTCTCGGGTCGTATTCTTCCCAGCGGGTCGAGTCGAGATGATGATTCTGGTAAACGCGGGAGACTAGTGGGGTTGCGTCGCTCATTGGCATTACCGGTAAATATTGTTGTTGGCTCAGTATGCAATCACACGGCCGGTTGTGCCAGCATCCGCAAACCGCGCTGTCCTGTTGTGAGAAAATCGCCACGCGGGTACTATCCGCGCCTCGTGTTCTTCCTCCTCAGATTTCATGACTTTCGATCAGGCAGCCGCACAATTATCCGACGATAGGTTTACGGCGTTTGCGCTACCGCTGTTTCTGTTGGCGGTTGTGCTCGAAGCGTTGTTGTCCTGGCGTACGCAGCGGCATCTTTATGCGGGTAAAGACTTCCTTGTGTCACTGTCGATGCTGGTGTTCTCAAGCATCGTCGACTTTGTCCCGAAGGCGCTTGCCCTTATGGCGTTCTTTGCGCTGCACGAGATCAGCCCGCTGCGGGATCTGGTAGGGCGCCAGTGGTGGGCCTGGGGACTGCTATTTTGCCTCGATGACTTCATCTATTACTGGTTCCACCGGGCGAATCATGAGGTGCGCCTGCTCTGGGCCGGACACGTGCCGCATCACTCATCCGTCAAACTGAACTTCGGCACGGCGCTGCGGCAGGGTGTGGGTGAACGCCTCGCCAAGTACTTATTCTGGCTGCCGTTGCCCCTGCTCGGGTTTGACCCGCTGATGATATTCACCATGATCGCGCTGAATCTTATCTATCAGTTCTGGGTGCACACCGAAGTGGTTGGTCGACTGCCGCGCGCGCTCGAGTTTGTCTTCAACACGCCATCGCACCACCGCGTGCATCACGCATCCAACATTCGCTACCTCGACTGCAACCATGCTGGTGTGCTCATCATCTGGGACCGGTTGTTTGGTACTTTTTCAGAAGAGTCGAAGGACGAGCCGCCGGTGTATGGACTGACCAAAAACATCAACACCTATAACCCGGTCGTGGTGGCGGCAGGTGAATACGTCAACCTGATGAAAGATGTGTGGCGAGCGCCGACTCTGATGGACCGGTTGCGTTACCTGTTCCTGGCGCCGGGCTGGCAGCACGACGGGGAAGATCGTCGCTCACGAGTGTTGCGGGCAGGCTGGCAGTAAGCTGCAGGCAACTGGGCCGCCAGCCTCGTTACTTGGTAAAGTGGCGCAATGAGTATCAGCGAAGTGTCGAGGGGCTGTGCCCTCCGGGGGGTG
>CAYGNA010000525.1:0-916 GCA_964351065.1 uncultured Pseudomonadales bacterium | reverse complement strand
CGCAGGGCAGGCAGCTTTAGTCCTCACAAACCGTGTCTGCTGCTGACGGTGATAGATCTCTTTGAGGCAGGGCTCGTGCCCGAAAACAGGATCCATTTTAATGATGTCCTGCTGACACGATATGTCGCCTATTTTGACGCGGTAAAGGGTGAGCGGGATTGGCCCAATCCCTGGATGCCGTTTTTTGCGTTGAAGAATGAAACCAATGCCTTCTGGTTTCTGGAGCCGATTCCTGGCAGGGAGGCTGCGTTGGGCCTAAACAGTGCGGTCAAACGCGGTGATATTGTTGAGAATTTCGAATTTGCTTACCTGAGTGAGGAATTGTTTGCCGCGCTGTCCAATCCTGTCGACCGCGACGTACTGCGTGACGCCTTGATGTATCACTGGTTCCCTGACCACGTTGATGCACTAACTGAACTGGTTGGTGTCACGCGGTTTGAAAATCTACTCAAGACTGGCCATGCCAGTGAGGTCAGGGAATCGCCACCAGCCCGTTCAGCGGCGTTCCGGCGCCTGGTTGTTGAAGCCTATGAATATCGCTGTGCGGCATCAGGCTGGCGCGTGATCCTGCCCGACTACCGGGTGCTCGTTGAGGCAGCGCATATCGTTCCCTTTGCAGAAACTGCGGATGATCGCCCGCAGAATGGCATCGCACTTACGCCTAACTTTCATTGGGCGCTTGACCGCAACATCATTGCTCCCGGCGCCGATCTCAAATGGCATGTGTCTCCCTTGATCGACAAGCGCATTGCTGACAATCGACCATTGGTGGCGTTGGATAGCCAGCCACTGCTGCTTCCCAGAGATGAGCGCTATCATCCAGACCGGGAAGCGTTGCGATGGCGTGAGGCGCAGTTGTTGCGAGGGTGAGTGATTGTTCTGGCTTCTGCCTTGAGGCGCGACTCTTTGGTTATAC
>CAYGNA010000524.1:0-2990 GCA_964351065.1 uncultured Pseudomonadales bacterium | reverse complement strand
TAGCGCGACATATGATCGGCGTTTAACCCAACGCGCTCCAGCCACATCGCCACCAGGTCACGGATCGGGTTGCGCGAGAGAGTACCCTGGATGGAAAGACCCTCACCAACCACGTCCAGAATTGTCATGCGGGGATTCAGTGAAGAGTAAGGGTCCTGGAATATCATCTGGAGTTCCTGGGAATACTTCAGGTGATCCTCGGCACTGAAGACCGCGGGCAGCGGTTCGTCGCGGAAAAAGGCTTGACCGCCAGTGCGTGGGTGCAGACCAATCAGCGTCTTGCCAAATGTGGATTTACCAGAGCCGCTCTCGCCCACCAACCCCATAATTTCGTTTTCGGTAATGGTCAGGCTAATGCCATCGACGGCGTGCAGCGTATCCCGACCGATCTTGAAGTGTTTTTTCAGATTTTCAGTTCTAACCAGCACGCGATGCCCCACCCTGGAAAACAAGCTCATTGGTCGGCGCATCGGGATGCTGCAACCAGCATCTTGCACTGTGAGCAGATGAGTCGCTCATGGAATAAACAGGCGGCATATTGTCCTTGCAGGTATTCATGGCGTAAGGGCAACGCGCGTAGTAGCCACAGCCCACGGGTGGGGCAAACAGGTCTGGCGGACTGCCAAGTATCGGCATGAGTTTCTTGTTGTGCTCGCCGGTGTTTGACGGCATCGCCTCTTTGAGGCCCACGGTATAAGGATGAGAAGAGTGATAGAAAATCTCGTCAACGGTTCCCGTCTCAACAATCTGGCCAGCGTACATGACCGCTACCCGGTCAGCCATTCGTGCCACCACCGCGAGGTCGTGCGTGATGAGCACAATGGCCATGTTCTCGGTGCGCTGCAATTCACCCATGAGTTCAAGTATCTGCGCCTGGATTGTCACATCCAGCGCTGTTGTTGGCTCGTCAGCAATCAAAATGGCCGGGTTGCAGGCGAGGCTCTGCGCGATCATGGCTCGCTGGAGCATGCCACCGGAAAATTCGAAGGGGTATTGTTTGGCGCGTTTGGCCGCCTCGGAAATTTTGGTGCGCTCCAGCAGTTCAACGGCGCGCTTTGATGCTTCCTTGTAGTCCAGATGGCGGTGGACCATCAGTGTCTCGGATATCTGGTCGCCAATGGTCATGGTCGGGTTCAGCGAGGTCATTGGGTCCTGGAAGATCATGCCAATTTCCACGCCCCGGAATTTGTTGGCCTCTTTCGGCGGCAGGCCAAGAATGTTCTGGCCCTTGAGCAGCGCCTTGCCACCGGTAATTTTGCCGGGAGGCATGGGGATGATGCCCATGATGGACTGTACCGTCACGGATTTGCCGCAGCCGGATTCGCCGACAATGGCAAGTGTCTCTCCAGCGTCGACATGAAAGTCGACGCCCCTGACTGCCTGGACATTGCCCCCGTAGGTGGCAAATTCAACTCGCAGGTCTTCCACCTGCAACAGATGTTCGCTCATGCTATTCCCTTGACCGCATACGGGAGTCCAGTGCTTCAGTCAGACCATCTCCCAGCAGGTTAAACGCAAGGACGGTGATGCTGATAAACACAGCTGGAAAAATCAGTTCATGTGGGTGGCTGAGCATGGTTTTGACACCCTCGTTACACATTGAACCCCACGAGGGCGTGGGTGGCGCAACGCCCATGCCAATAAATGACAGGAAGGCCTCGGTAAAGATAGCGGTCGGCACGGCAAAGGTCAGCGTGACCAGGATGACGCCCATGGTATTTGGAATAATGTGACGGAGAACCAGGTAGCTGTGCTTGGCGCCAAGCAACCGCGCGGCTTCAATGTAACCCTGTTCGCGTATCTGGAGCACCTGGCCACGTACCAGCCGTGCGGTTCCTGGCCAGCCCAGTAGCACCAGCGCGATCAGCATCGGTATGATCCCGCTCTCCCACGGCCCGATGCCAAAGGCAATCTTGAACAGGATCATAAAGAGCAGGAATGGCAGTGCGACGACAAAGTCGGCAAATCGCATGAGGAACTGGTCAAACTTGCCGCCAAAGTAGCCGGCGAACCCACCGTACATCACTCCAAACATGACAAACAGAAAGGGTGCCACTATGCCAATAAACAGTGAAACCCGGGCGCCTTCCATAAGCCGCGCCAGCATGTCGCGACCAAGGTAGTCAGTGCCGAATGGATGAAACTCCAGTTTGATCAGATCGCCATCAGAAATCTCATCAGCCTCAGTAATCAGGCCGCGATCCAGTGCTTCTTCCCGGGTGATCGACAGCTGCGGAGTGACCTCTATTATGGTAAATGTTGTTGACTCGTCGAAACCGTCGGTGGGCACCACTGAGTAGTAGTAGGCGACCTGCTCAAGATTAAGCCGGTCTTCGTAGCTCACATGGTTGCCGGCCATGGTACCGCCGAGTGGCAGTCCCAAATCGTTGATGCCCTCGGGCTGCCGGGTGTTGCGATAGATGTTGTAGCCGCCGGCACCTTCGACAGGATCCCATATCAGCCGTACACGCTGGCTGGTAGGGGCGTCATAAGGCTTAAGACCCGTCGGCGCGGGAATCTCATCCAGGAATTCTTCTGGCTCCGCGGGAAACTCTTCGATGCGCACGCCTTCCCAGCGTGCGTAACGTTCAACAAAAATGGCATCACGTGGCAGGGAGGGCGGCTGGGAGATCTGGTTCAGGTCCTGCAGTGACGGGTCTACCTGCCACATCAGTGGGCCGATCAGCGTAAAAATGGCCAGCGCAACGACGATATACAGTGAAATGATAGCGCGCGTATTTTTCTTGAGCCTGATCCAGGCATCCTGCCAGTAGGACAGTGACGGTCGTGAAAGGTGTTCAACACTGACATCGCGGTGTGCCGGTGAAAAATCGAGCCGGGTTGTGTCTCTATCGGCAAGTGCGTCTGTCATCTATTTGAGTCTCACCCTGGGGTCGATAAAGCCGTAGAGGATATCAACCAGTATTACCATCAACACCAGAAAGGCGCCATAGAAAACGGTCGTGCCCATAATGACCGTGTAATCCAGC
>CAYGNA010000523.1:0-2998 GCA_964351065.1 uncultured Pseudomonadales bacterium | reverse complement strand
CGAGGCGCTTGGCATCGAATTTGTTAAACGGCCAGACGGTGGGGCGATGAAAGGCCTCGCCTTTATCAAGGATCCAGATGGTTACTGGATTGAGATTGTCTCCGGCAACAGCCTGCGTGACCTGATTGTTGGTCTGCGAGAGTCGCGCTCGTGATGCCTGACCTGTCAGGTAAGGTTGCCGTGGTCACGGCCGGCAGCACCGGCTTTGGGCGCGGTATTGCCGTGGCATATGCGCGGGCTGGCGCGAGTGTGGTCATCGGTGACATCACTGAACTGGCGCCTGCGGGTAATTTTGATGAAGCACCAGACCTGACGACAGTGCAGCTTATCGATTCTGTTGAAGGAAAAGCTGCTTATTGTCATTGTGACGTGACGCGCGAGCAGGACGTTCTCAACCTGATTCGCGTCGCCACACAGACCTTTGGTGGCGTTGATATCATGGTGAATAATGCGGGTGTCTATCGCGGTGGCGGTAGACTCCATGAACTCAGCGTTGATGCGCTGGATGCGTGCCTTGATGTATTGGTACGTGGCAGCTGGTTTGGCGCGCAGTCAGCCATTCGCCAGTTTCTCGCCCAGGGACGGGGTGGCTGTATCATTAACATTGTTTCCACGGCTGGACTCCGCGGCCATGTCAACCAGGCGCCCTACAACATGGCAAAAGCAGCACAGGCCAATCTCACGCGCTGTATTGCTGTCGAATATGGCGCAGATAACATCAGGGCCAACGCGATCTGCCCAACCTATGGCAAAACAGCCATGGCGAGGGGCGGTTTTGAGGGCGGCATGACGCAAGCGATAGAGCGTGTTGTGCCGCTTAAGCGCTGGGGCGAGATTGACGATGTGGTCAATGCGGCGCTCTTTTTGGCAGCAGACGAATCTTCATTCCTGACGGGTGTACTGTTACCTGTGGATGGCGGCGAGATGTTGAGTGGCCTGATCGGCGCCCAGTAGCGGAACGGCGACCGGGCGACTCTCACAGTCAGTTCTAGCGAAGCACCCGGGGTGGATTGTTGGTAGGGCGCAGGTCGGTTGAGCTTTTAGTGACCATGGCGGATCGGATCTCCAGCACCGGCAGTTCCTGCAACGCGTTGACGATATGGAACTGCGTGGGATTTTGCTCCCAGGTGAGATGATGCCAGTTGATTTCACCTTTGCCTCGCCAGGCTTCTTTCTGGTTGCCGGAGGTGGGAAAGAGAGTAGGGTGATTGACTGCAGGACCATCACCTGTAGGTGGAATGTATTTCCAGCCCATCCAGTTTCCGCCCTCGGATCGCTGGCGCATCATCTCAACTTCTTCTGCGCCAAGTTGTTCCAGGTCCCAGACACTTAGATCAACAATTTTATGCCCGTAGTGGCTGGCGGAAGTTCGCCAGGCACCATTCATAATGCTGTGATCCTGAATGTCGGCGAAGATCTTCGGAATTCCCTCGTTTTCCCGTCCTGTCAGGATGGGGTCTGTCAGGTTCTCCCACAGTACTAACGGATGGCTACCATAAAGCTTGTCTTTCTCACCATTAAAAAACACCGGGACGTTGACCGATATGAGATTGTAGGAATGGCCGGCGAGCCATTCGACTTCCCGGTTCATCGAATAAGACACGCTGAGTACCGGGTCGCCCCACAATTCAAACGGACTCGTGATGTATTGCGACAGTTTTTCGCCGTCAGTCAGGTAGCTGATGCTGATGGAGACAACATCGTTGTACCTGGCACTGCCTTTAGCTGGACGGGGTCCAAACTGGAAAGGGTTCATAAAGCGTCGGCCGTCTTCTGGTTCGAACATGGGGTTCCCTTATTGATTAACTCGGTTAAATGATGGTTGGTCGTATCAGTTTGTTGGCTTGCCTGGTGGGCGCATGGGAACACGCGCCAGGTCGGGATTTTTGCCTGCAAGAATATTGCTGAGGCGATCCTCAACATAAGGTTTGAGTTGCGGGTGCGTCAGTATATAAAGCTGTTCCTGCCGGATGGCATCGAACACAACGCCAGCGCACTGCTCCCGGGTCATGCCGTTCCGGAACGAGTCTCGCAGACCTTGCACGCGTTGCATTTGTTCTGGTGTTGGTGCTTGCCTCGGCGCAGTTTCGTTACGCAGTTGTGCCGGCCGGTTTCGCCATGAGTCAATGATGTTGGTATCAACAGCGCCTGGGCACAGGACTGACACACCAATTTTGGCGTCTGCAAACTGCAGATCCTGCCAGAGGACTTCAGACAGGTTAACCACGCCGTGTTTTGAGACCTGGTAGGGTGCGTGACCGGGCCTTGCCCAGAGGCCTTCAATCGACGCGGTGTTGACAATATGGCACTCGGTTTGTTGGGCGAGCATGATCGGCACAAACTTGTGTACGGCGTAGATCACGCCCCAGAGATTAACGCCGAGCGTCCATTGCCAGTCTTTGATCGAGCATTCCCAGATAGCGCCGCCTGCACCAACACCTGCATTGTTAAACAGGAGATGCACCCCACCGAAGTGACGGACTGTTTCGTCTGCTAGTTCCTCGATGTCACTTTGCCGGGCAACATCTGTTGGTATGGCAAGAACATCACCGCCTCGTTCAATGAGGGAGGCTTTTGCCGCGTCGAGCGCATCCGCCTCGATATCAGCGATAACCACTTTCATGCCTTCGTCCACACACCGCTCAGCGAGACCAAGACCAATACCGCTGGCTGCGCCAGTGACCACTGCGACCTTTCCGGTGAATTCTTTCATGCTAGGCCCCAAGGCCGTTAAGGAAGATGTCAGAGTGATTGTCCGCAACCTCGCTTGGGGATGCGCGGCCGTCGGCGGAATACCAGATCGGAAACCAGTTGATCAGCCCTGCCCGGACTTTCTCGGCGATAAAAGGATCAACCTGGCGCAGTTCTCCAGCGTCAATTGCCTCCCGTATTCGAGCCTGGTCACTTGATTGCATCTGCTCCAGTTGCGACATGACCTGGCTCTGGCGTGAAACCTCCAGTGCCTTGACGTTGTTGTAAACAGGGAATGGACCAAGTT
>CAYGNA010000522.1:0-3003 GCA_964351065.1 uncultured Pseudomonadales bacterium | reverse complement strand
GCATGAACCTGTCGCGCGTGCTTGGGCCGGCGATTGCTGGCGGGATCATCGCCATGATTGCCGATGGTGATACCACGAGTTCGTTTGGTGTGGGGGTTGTTTATTTCATTATCGCGGGTCTGTATCTCGTGTCCGTCGTCACATTGAGCGCAATGAATTACAAGGGCCACTCAACACTTGAAGTGAAGCAGGGTATCTTTTTTGATATTCGCGAGGGTTTCCAGTACATGTGGGGCTCACCGCTGATTTTTGGCCTGTTGCTGATGTCGTTTGTACCTATGCTGTTTGGCATGCCGATCCAGTTCCTCATGCCCGCGTTCAATCACGACGTGTTGCACGGTGGTCCCGGCGACCTGGGCCTTTTGATGGCGGCCAATGGTGGTGGTGCCCTGCTGGGTAGCCTGGTACTGGCGCGACTCGGTAATCTCAGCAACAAGGGTTACTGGCTGCTCGGTACCTCTATGGTCTGGGCAGCGTTTATGGCGCTGTTTGCATTTACGGGAACAATCTTCCTGGCGTTACCTTCGGTTGCGCTGGTTGGGCTGTGCAGTTCGATGTACATGGCGATGAACATGAGCCTTGTGCAGTTGGCGGTTGCCCAGGAGATGCGCGGCCGCGTCAACAGCATCATGATGATGTCCTTTGGCCTGATGCCGGTGGGCGTGATTCCGGTAGGCTATGTCGCCGAACATTATGGCATTGATACTTCCCTATGGCTCAGTGCAATCTGTCTTGCACTGGTGACGCTTTTACTGGGAGTATTCAATCCTGCAATCAGGTCGATAGACCAGGGTTATGACAACGAGAGGGTAAAAAGATGAAAGCAGCAGTATTCAGGGAAGTTGGTAAACCGCTTGAGATTGAGGAAATCTCAATTTCAAAGCCAGGGCCAAGAGAGGTACTGATTCGTACCGCAGCCGCAGGCGTGTGTCATAGCGACCTGCACTTTATGGAAGGCCTGTATCCTTCCCAACTGCCTATTGTGCTTGGGCACGAGTCTGCCGGTATCGTTGAACAGGTCGGTTCTGCGGTTGACTACGTCAAGCCGGGTGACCATGTCATCACGTGTCTGTCCGTTTTCTGCGGTCACTGCGAACACTGCCTTACCGGTCACATGTCGCTCTGCCAGAGTGCAGAGGTAAGGCGCGGCCCGGAAGAAGAGCCAAGGCTGGCCAAGGATGCAGCAACCATGCATCAGTTTGCCAACCTCTCATCTTTTGCTGAGCAGATGCTGATCCACGAGCATGCCCTGGTAAAGGTGCGTGAAGATATGCCACTCGACCGGGCGGCACTGATTGGTTGTGCCGTGACTACTGGCCTCGGTTCAGTGTTCCACACGGCAGCAGTTGAGCCTGGCACGACAGTCGCGGTGATCGGTTGCGGTGGCGTCGGACTCTCCTGTATCAACGGCGCTGCCATTGCTGGTGCTGGCCGAATTATTGCAATTGACATGGTTGCGTCAAAACTGGAAATGGCCAAGGACTTCGGTGCAACAGACGTGGTCAATGGCAACGACGGTGATGTTGTGCAGCAGGTGATGGAGCTGACCGGTGGTGGGGTTCACTATGCGTTTGAAGCGATTGGCCTGAAGGCAACTGCAGAGCAGGCTTTCGGCATGATTCGCCGCGGCGGCTCGGCAACGATCATTGGCATGATTCCAGTTGGTGTGAAGATCGAGTTGATGGGCGCTGCGTTTCTCCAGGAGAAGAAGATCCAGGGTTCATTTATGGGTTCGAACCGCTTCCGCGTTGACATGCCGCGCATGATCGACTTCTACCTGCAGGGCAAATTGCACCTGGATCAGATGATCTCCAAGCGAATCTCGCTCGACAAGATCAACGATGCATTTGCTGATATGAAATCCGGCGCGGTTGCGCGAAGCGTTATTGTTTTCGACCACTAAAGCCGACGGCGCTGTGTCCGGCGATCCTGCCGAATACAGCGCCGGATGTCAGCCCGGTACCGCCGGGATAGTTGAAATAGAAAAGCCCACCCACAAGCTCACCGGCGGCATAGAGTCCTGGCACCGGTTTATCGTCCTCATCCAGTACCTGGGCATCTTGGTCGACCCGCAGTCCGCCAAACGTGAAGGTGATGCCACAGGTAACCTGGAACGCCGAAAAGGGGGGTGTGTCCAACGGGTTTGCCCAGTTGCTTTTGTCAACGGCAAGACCATTGGTTCGTCGCCCGTCCTTGATTGCCGGATTGAATGGCACATCGCGCGTGATGGCTGCGTTGAATGTGTTGACCGTGTCGACGAAGCCACGTGGGTCTACACCCTCAAGTTTCTCCGCCAGTTCGCTGATGCTGTCCGCCTGCACCCGGGTGACTTCCCTGATGCGATACTCATCGCGCAGCAGATCTGAGACCTTTGCATCAAACACCTGCCAGGCAAACTGCTGGGGCTGGTTCAATACCTCCCGGCCATACCGGGCATAAGTGTAGTTGCGAAAATCAGCACCTTCGTCAACGAATCGCTTGCCCGCTGCGTTCACCATGATGCCCAGTGGATAAGAGTGTTTCTGAAAACCGTCGCCTACTGCCAGATCGCCGAACTCCGGTGCGTTGCGGTCCCAGCCTACGGCGTGGCAGCCTGACCAGTTGCCGTGCGCCGCAGCGCCTGCATCCAGTGCCATCCGAATACCATCTCCCGTGTTGTAACGGGTGCCGCGCACCTTGGCGAGCTCCCAGCCCGGACCCAGATAGCGCGTGCGCCATTCGGCGTTGGCTTCGAAACCGCCGCAGGCCAGAATCACGGCGCTGCAACTGATAGTATGGGATTTTCCCTTGTACCTGACGGCAATTCCAGTAACGCCACTATCATCAGTGACAAGCGAG
Organism: uncultured Pseudomonadales bacterium; assembly: GCA_964351065.1. GTDB lineage: Bacteria > Pseudomonadota > Gammaproteobacteria > Pseudomonadales > Azotimanducaceae > JANQJA01. The sequence goes on along the minus strand of CAYGNA010000522.1, from coordinate 165 downwards.
CGCGCCCGGCAGTCGAAGTAGATGGGTACATCATTGGTATCGGCCGCGCGATGGAGGTTCTCAATCAGGCCCGGTCCACCACCCCAGGCTTCCACGGTGAGGCCACCCCAGAATTTGAATTTGCCGTCGACTTTGAACGCTTGTCGGCCGTACATGGGCATAAAT